>CAZARJ010000033.1:0-12260 GCA_964487515.1 uncultured Conexibacteraceae bacterium
GTCCCGGCCGCGCCGTCGGCATCCCCGCTCCCGGCCCCGGTGGCCTCGCTCGCGGGCACGCCGGCGCGCTCGACGCCGAGCGCGGCGTAGATCTTCGACTCGATCTCGTCCGCCAGCTCCGGGTTGTCGCGCAGGAACTGCTTGCTGTTGTTGCGCCCCTGGCCGAGCCGCGCCTCCCCGTAGGAGAAGAAGGAGCCCGACTTGGTGATCACGTCGTTGTCGACCCCGAGGTCGAGCAGGCAGCTCTCGTTCGAGATCCCCTGGCCGTACTCGACGTCGAACTCCGCCTGCTTGAAGGGCGGCGCCACCTTGTTCTTGACCACCTTGCAGCGGACCCGGTTGCCGACCGCCTCGGTCCCGTCCTTGAGCGTCTCGATCCGGCGCAGGTCGAGCCGCTGGGAGGAGTAGAACTTCAGCGCCCGCCCACCGGGCTGCGTCTCCGGGCTGCCGAAGCTGACCCCGATCTTCTCGCGGATCTGGTTCGTGAACAGGCACACGGTCTTCGCCCGGTTCAGGTTGCCGGCCAGCTTGCGCAGCGCCTGCGACATGAGCCGCGCCTGCAGCCCCACCTGGACCTCGCCCATCTGCCCCTCGAGCTCGACCCGCGGGGTCAGCGCCGCGACCGAGTCGACCGCGACGAGATCCACGGCGCCCGAGCGCACGAGCACGTCGACGATCTCCAGCGCCTGCTCGCCGTAGTCGGGCTGCGAGATCAGCAGCTCGTCGGTGTCGACGCCGATCCGCCGTGCGTAGACGGGGTCGATCGCGTGCTCGGCGTCGACGAAGGCGCAGATCCCGCCCCGCGCCTGCGCCTGGGCGATGATGTGGTAGATCAGCGTCGTCTTGCCCGAGGACTCGGGGCCGAAGATCTCGACGATCCGCCCGCGCGGCACGCCGCCGACCCCTAGCGCCAGGTCGAGCGAGAGCGCCCCGGTCGGGATCGCCTCCACGTCGAGGACGTTCTTGCTGCCGAGCTTCATCACGGCCCCCTGGCCGAACTCGCGCTCGATCTGGGTCACCGCCGCCTTCAGCGCGGCGTCCTTCGCCTTCGCGTCCTTGCTGCCGGCTTCGATTGGAGTGGGCTTGCTTGCTGCCATTTCAGATCACCTCATCCGCCGCCAGAGGCGGCAAGTCGATAGCGGCCAGGGGGCTGTAGCGCGCACCCTGGGACCGGAGCTGCGAACGGTAGAGGGCGACCCGGACGAACCCGAAGGGCTCGCGGGCGGCCGGAGGAAGCGGCTTCACCGACCCCACCGCCAGCTCCGGAGCCGGGCCGCGGGGGGCCCGCCCGCGCCTGCGGGCGACGGTCAGATGGGGAAGGAAGGGACGGCCGGGCGGGTCCTGCACCCCGGCCTCGACGAGCTCGCGCACGAGCGCCTCCTGGGCCTCGACCAGCGCCGGCCCGTGCACCGCCAGGGCCAGCAGCCGAGGCCGGCGGGACGGGATCGCCAGCGGCCGCTCCTGCAGCTCGGCGACGATCGGCCCCGGCGCCAGGCGGGCGACGACGCGCCGCGTCCGCTCCAGCCGCTCCGGATCGAGCTCGCCCAGGAACGAGAGGGTGACGTGCAGGTCCCCGGCGGGCACCAGGCGCAGGCGCCGGGCGCCCAGCGCCCGCTCCCGCCAGCCCACGACCGCGGCCCGCGTCGCCTCCGGCAGGTCGGCCGCGATGAAGGCCCTGGTCCGCTCTGGCTGCCTCTCGCTCACCCCGGCAACGCTACGCGCCTCCGCGTAACGGATGTGTGTCCCCGTGTGCCGATTTCGCGCCAAGCCGGCGCCGGAAGCCGCACATCGCCGCCGGCCCCCCTCCCGGGACCGTCCGTCGCCACGCCGCGGAAGGCGCAAGCAAATAGTGTCCGCCCACCGTGCCCGGCCCGCAACCCGAGATCCCCGGCGTCCCGGTCGAGCACAGCTACGTGGACGTGCGCGGGCTCCGCATGCACGTCGCGAGCGCCGGGCCCGCGGACGCCGAGCCCGTGATCCTCCTGCACGGCTGGCCCCAGCACTGGCTCGCCTGGCGACACCTGATCGGCCCGCTCTCGGCCGACTACCGGGTCCACTGCCCCGACCTGCGCGGCTTCGGCTGGACCGGCGCGCCGCGGGGCAGCTACGAGAAGTCGGTCCTCGCCGCCGACGTGCTGGCCCTGCTCGACGAGCTCGGGCTCGAGCGGGTGCGGCTCGCCGGCCACGACTGGGGCGGGTTCGCCGGCTTCCTGCTCTGCATGGACGCCCCCGGGCGCGTCTCGCACTTCCTCGCCGCCGGGATCCCCCACCCCTGGGTGCGGCCCGACCGCGGGCTCGTCGCGACTCTGAGCACCGCCCGGCGCCTCTCCTACATGGCCCTGATCTCGACCCCCCTGCTCGGCCGGGCGATCGTCCAGCGGGTGCCCGCCTTCGTGCGCACGCTACTGCGCCTCAGCGCCGCCGATCCGGACCGGGCCTGGGGCCCCGCGGAGCTCGCCTCCTACGTCGACCAGTGGCGGGAGCCGGACCGCGCGGCGGCCTGCGTCGGGATCTACCGCAGCTTCCTCACCCGCGAGCTGCCCGCCCTCGCCCGCGGCGCCTTCCGCGATCGCCGGATCGAGATCCCCGTCACGCTGCTGACCGGCGCCGCCGATCCCGTGATCCGGCCGGAGCTGCTCGGCGGCGCCGAGCGCAACGCGCCCGCGATGCGGATCGAGGTCGTGCCCGGCACGGGGCACTGGATCGCCGAGGAGGCGCCGGGAGAGGTGCTCGCGCAGATGCGGGAGCTCTTCGCGCGCGGCTGACCGTCCGCCGTCCGCCGGCCGCCGCCCGGCCCGCTTCGCCCCCGCGGACTTCGCCCCTGCGGTCCCGGCGGCTACCCGCCCGAGAGCAGGCGGTGGACCATGTGCATCGCGACCGCGACCGAGCGCTCGCGCACGTCGGAGCGGCGCCCCGGGAGCTGCAGATCGCGCGCCAGCATGGAGCCCGACTCCTCGACCGCGCAGAGGCAGACGTAGCCGACGGGCTTCTCCTCCGTCCCGCCGCCGGGACCCGCGACCCCGGTGATCGCGACCGCGACGTCGGCGCGCAGGGCGCGCAGGGCGCCGCGGGCCATCGCCTCGGCGACCGCCGGCGAGACGGCGCCCTCGGCCTCGATCAGCTCCGCCGGCACGCCGAGCAGGTCCCGCTTGGCCTCGTTCGAGTAGGCGACGATCCCCCCGCTCACGTACGCCGAGGAGCCGGGCCGCTCGGTGAGCCGCGCCGCCAGGCCGCCCCCGGTACAGGACTCGGCGAGGCCGATCCGCCGGCCCGCGAGCCGGGCGGCGACGAGCTCGTCGATGCTCTCCCCGCGATCGGTGTAGACGAAGCCCCCGTGGCGGCTCCGCAGGGCGGCGAACAGCCGCTCGCGCAGGACGACGTCGCCGGCCCGGTTGCGGACGTCGATCTCGAGCTCGGCGCCGGCGCGAAGGCAGGTCGTGATCTCCAGCGGGGCGAGGTCGATCTCGGCCCCGATCTCGCGCAGGCTCTTGGCCAGCGTGGACTCCGGGATCCCGAACATCTTCATCGTCTCGACCTCGTAGTCCTCGGCCCGCTCCAGCAGGCGGGCCATCGGCTCGGCGCGCAGCGCCGCGGGCCACATCGCCTGCAGCTCCCGGGGCGGGCCCGGCAGGACGAGGACCAGCGGCCCCGCCCCCCCGTCCGGCCCCTCCTCCCCGCGCGCCTCGACGACGAGTCCGGGCGCGGTTCCCGTCGGGTCGAGCGCCACCGCGCCCTCGGGGACCAGCGCCTGCTTGCGCGTCCCTTCGGCGAGCGCCTCCGGGTCGAACTCCAGCCGCTGCGCGAAGCCGGCGACGATCGCGGCGATCCGGCGCTCCATCTCCCGGTCCAGGACCAGCGGGCGCCCGCAGAACTCGGCGACCGCCTCGGCCGTCAGGTCGTCCGCGGTCGGGCCCAGCCCGCCGGTGGTGACGATCAGATCCAGGCCCGCGTCGCGCATCGTCCGCAGCGCGCCCAGCAGATCCCCGCGCCGGTCGCCGACGCAGGTGATCTGGGCCACCTCGCAGCCCAGCTCCCCGAGCCGCTGCGAGACCCAGGGACCGTTGCGGTCCGCGATCCGCGCCGTCAGGACCTCGGTCCCGGTGACGACGATGCCGGCGCGCACGCTCACGGGCAGCCCGCGCCGGCGTAGGCGACGGGACGGATGCCGCCCCGGTCGAGCTCGAAGCTGGCGTCGCCCGGGGCGTCGAGCGTCTTGCGCGCGCCGGCGATCGCGACCTTCACCCGTCCACCGCCCTCGAGGTCGAGCCGGTAGCGGCGCTCGTCGGTGAAGCTCTCCCGTGTCCCGGCGATCATCATCTGGGAGTCGATCAGCGCGTCCCGGCGCCCCCCGACCAAGCAGACCCGCACCGTCTCCAGGGCCTCGACCCGCAGGTCCGCCGGGCCCAGGCCGCGCTCGCCGGGGTCGCTGCGCCCGCTCTTGCGCTCCCGCTCGGCCCGCTTGCCGGCCGCGCCTTCGTCCCGCTTGCCGGCCGTCCCGCTCCCGCTGCCGTCGCCGGAGCCGCCGAGCAGGCCGATCAGGATGAGGAGCGCGATCAGCGCGACGAGCGCTCCCAGCGCCCACAGGCCCCACGACGGCCCCCCGCCCGGCGACCGCCCGCCCGCCCGCCGGCGCGGCGGCGGCTCGATGCCGTGCCCGTTCGACGGCTCCTCGTGATGGCGCCGGAACTCGTCCGCGAGCAGCTCGCCGTCTAGGCCCAGGACCTGGCCGTAGGCGCGCAGGAAGCCGCGCACGTAGGCGGCCCCCGGCAGCAGCTCCCAGTCCTCGGCCTCGAGCGCGCGCAGGTAGCGGGCCCGGATCTTGGTCCGCTCCTCGGCCTCCTTGACGTCCATGCCGAGCCGGCGCCGGGCCTCCTTGAGGCGCGCGCCGATGCCCGGGCGGGACTCGAACTGGGGATCGGGGCTCATCGGAGCCACTCAGTATTGCGAGGGGCCGCTGTGCGGGAGGCGCGCGGTCAGCCGGGGACCGATTCCAGGCCCGCGCCCTCGGTGTCCCCCTCGGGGCCGGGGGGCTCCTGTCCCTCGCCGCCGGGCCCGGGCTGGCCGTCCCCGCGCCCGCCCGCGACGATGCGCGGCACGTCCGCCGGGCCGATCAGGACCTGGCGCGGCTTCGACCCCTCGTAGCCGGAGATCACCCCGCGCCGCTCCAGCATGTCGATCAGCCGGCCGGCGCGCGTGTAGCCGACCCGCAGGCGGCGCTGGATCATCGAGACGGAGGCCGTCTCGGTCTCCACGCAGATCTTGATCGCCTCCTCGAGCAGCTCATCCTCGTCGGGAGAGAGCTCGCCGCCCCCGTCGCCGTCGACGTCCACCGGCGGCTTCTCGGCGAGCAGGTCCTGGTCGAAGTCGGGCTCGCCCTGCTTGCTCCAGAAGCCGACGACCCTGGCGATCTCCTCCTCGGTCACGAAGGCGCCCTGGACGCGCTGCAGCTTCGAGGAGCCGACCGGGCGGAAGAGCATGTCGCCCATGCCCAGAAGCGCCTCCGCCCCGCCCTGATCGAGGATCACGCGCGAGTCGACCTGGGAGGCGACGGCGAAGCCGATCCGGGCCGGGATGTTGACCTTGATCGTGCCCGTGATCACGTCCGTGGAGGGGCGCTGGGTGGCGAGCAGCAGGTGGATGCCGACCGCGCGCGACTTCTGCGCCAGCCGGATGATCGCCTCCTCGACCTCGGCCGGGGCGACCATCATCAGGTCGGCGAGCTCGTCGATCACGCAGAGGATGTGGGGCAGCGGGGCCTCCCCCGCCTTGACCCGGATCCGGTTCAGCTCGTCCAGGTTGCGCCCCCGCGCCTTGCCCATCACCGTGTAGCGGGACTCCATCTCGGCGACTAGGTTCTCGAGCACGTTGGCGGCCAGCCGCGGCGAGGTGACCACCGGGGTCAGCAGGTGCGGGACCGAGTCGTAGTGATTGAGCTCCACCTGCTTGGGGTCGACGAGCACCAGGCGCAGCTCGTTCGGGGTGGAGTGCAGCAGCATCGAGGTGAGGACCGCGTTCACGCAGCCCGACTTGCCCGAGCCGGTCGTCCCGGCGACGAGCACGTGCGGCATCTTCGCCAGGTCCATCGAGACGGCCTGGCCGGCGATGTCCTTGCCGAGCCAGCTCAGAAGCGGCGACGCCCCCTCGGGGCGGCCCTGGTAGATCCCGCCCAGGCGGACGATCCGGCGGCGCGTGTTCGGGACTTCGACCCCGACGGCCTTCTTGCCCGGGATCGGCGCCAGGATCCGGATGTCGGTCGAGGCGAGCGCGTAGGCGAGGTCGTCCTTGAGCTGCGCGATCTTGCCGACCTTGGTGCCGGGGGCGAGCTGCAGCTCGTAGCGGCTCACGTGCGGGCCGGTCACCGTGCCGACCAGCTTCGCGTCGATCTTGAAGTTGCGCAGGACCTCGAGCAGCGCCCGCGCGGTCTTCTCCATGTCGCGCCGGTCCGGGCCCTGGTCGCGCTCGTCCCCGCGCCGCAGCAGCTTCGCCGGCGGGAGCCGGTAGTCGAGCTCCTGCGACTCGGTGATCCCGCCGCGCCGGGCGCCCATCGGCGTCTCGCCGCGGGAGACGGCGATCTCCCCTTCGGGCTCGGGGACCGGGCCGGGCATCTCCCCCGGCGCCGGCTCGGGTTCCTCCCCGGCGGCGAAGTCGTGGTCCGGATCGCCCGGGTCCGCGCCGGTGTCGTCGTCGCCGCCGTCGCCGGCCTCCTCGCCAAGGTGGAGGTCGATCTCGCCCGTCTCGGCGTCGTCGCCCGGCAGGGCCTCGAGCGGCTCGTCGGCGAGCGCAAGCGTCTCCTCGTCGGCGTCCAGCGTCGGCTCGCCCCAGGGGTCGTCGTAGGCGTCCTCCGCCTCCCCGCGATCCGGCATCGCGCGCCGCCGCGCCGTCCGCGCCAGCTCCCCGGTGGCCGTCCCCGCCCGCGCCGCCGCCCCGGCCCCGGAGCTGAGCAGCGAGATGAGCGGCCGGCCGCTGAGCAGCAGGACGCCGCTGAGGATCAGCAGCAGGGCGATGATGTGCGCGCCGAGGCGCTGGAAGAGAGTTGTCGAGGCCCAGTAGAGGGCCTCGCCGAGGGCGCCGCCGTGGGCACGCATGAAGTCCGGCTCGAAGAGGCCCTCCCGCGGCGGGGCGGCGGGCCCGACGCCGGCGGTCTCGGCGGCGAAGGCGAGCAGCAGCCCGGCGACGAGCAGCAACGCCCCCGCGTTCAGCGCGCCCGGGTAGCGGATCAGCGGCCGCACGATCAGGCCGATCCCGAGCCCCGCGAGCAGCATCGGCGCCGTGTAGGCGACCGCGCCGCACGTCCAGGTGAGGGCCGTCGCCAGCCCGCGGCCGGCGGAGCCCCCGTCCCAGCCGGCGTAGAGCACGAAGCCGAGGTAGAGCGCGCCCGCCATCAGCGCCAGCCCGATCAGGTCGAGATGCCGCTGCTCCAGCTCGCGCGGAGCCGCGGAGGGCCTGGGCTTGGAGGCGGCCTTGCGGGCAGCGGTGCGCCTCCCCGGCCCGGCGGGGGCTCCTGCGCGCCCGCGCGAGCGCCAAAACGGGATCGTTGCCATCTGCAGGCTCCCTTCGACGCCCCCGCCGCGACCCCTTCGCGGCGCCCCTTCGAAGCCTCGGGACCCTGCCCGGCGCCGTCTAGAATCGGCTCCATGAGCGACACGGCGAGCCCCATTGGTCGCGTGCTCGTGGTCGAGGACGACGAGGAGATCGCGGACGTGCTGCGGCGCTCCCTGCGCCAGGAGGGCCACGAGGTCTGGACCGCGGCCAACGGCGAGGACGCGCTGGCGACCGCGCGCCGCTTCTCCCCCGATCTGGTGATCCTCGACCTCGGCCTGCCGAAGCTCGACGGCATCGACGTCTGCCGCCGCCTGCGCGCGGCCGGCGACGTCCCGATCCTGATCCTCACCGCGCGCTCCGACACCGACGACCGCGTGGAGGGCCTCGACGCGGGCGCCGACGACTACCTTGCCAAGCCCTTCGAGCGCGCCGAGCTGCTCGCCCGGATGCGGGCTCTGATGCGCCGGCGGCCGCCCCGCGGGAGCGCCTCGCTCACGGTCGGCGACCTGTCGCTGAACCCCGACACCCGCGAGGTGGTCCGGGGCGAGCGGGCCGTGGACCTGACCAACCGCGAGTTCGAGCTGCTCGAGTACCTGATGCGCAATGAGCGTCTCGTGATCTCGCGCGAACGCCTGCTCGAGGAGGTCTGGGGCTACGACCCGAGCTCGATGACCAACACCATCGACGTCTTCATCAGCAACCTGCGGCGCAAGCTCGAAGAGGGAGGAGAGGAGCGCATCCTGCACACCAAGCGGGGCGCGGGCTACGTGGTCAGGGGGTGAGCGCGCTCATGCGCAGCCTGCGCGACCTCTACGCCGCCTCCCAGCGGCTGCCGGTCCGGTTGCGGATCGCGATCGTCTCCGCTTCGCTGACGGCGATCATTCTGATCGTCTTCGCCCTGATCGTCGGCCGCCTGGTCAGCGACCGGCTGCACGCCGACTTCACCAACGAGCTGCAGGCGAACGCCGCCGCGCTCGCCAACGGCAGCGGGATGCGGGTCGCCAACGGGCGCATCAACGTGCTCGGCCTGCCCAGCGGGACCGAGATCAGGATCGTGCTCAGCGACGGGCAGGTGCTGGCGCAGACGGCGGGCGCCCGCCAGTTCGGGCCCCCGCGGCCCGGCGCCGTGGTCTCCGTCGGCCCGTACGAGGTCGCGGCGACCCAGTACGTCGGCGCCGATCTGAGCCAGCTCCTCCCCGCCCCGACGCTCGCGCCCGAGCAGCCGCTCTTCCTCCAGTACGCGCGCCCGGAAGCCTCCGTCGACGAGACGATCGGCCGCCTCTGGCTCTTCCTCGGCGGCGGGGTCGCCGTCGGCACGCTGCTCGCCGGCCTCGCCGGGATGGCGGTCGCCAACCGGGCGATGCGCCCGATCGCGGCGCTGACCGCCACCGCGAGCGACATCGCCACGACGCGCGACCCGTCGCAGCGGATCCCGGTGCCGCGCAGCGACGACGAGGTCGCCGAGCTGGCCCGGACCCTCGATCAGATGCTGCGCGAGCTCGACGCCGCCCGCGGTGAGATCGAGGACACGATCCAGCGCCAGCGCGAGTTCGTCGCCGACGCCTCGCACGAGCTGCGCACGCCGCTGACCAGCATCCTCGCCAACCTCGAGCTGCTGCACGACGGGCTCGCCGCCGAGGCCGGGCGCGCCGGCGACGACGACGAGCGGGCCGCGGCCGCCTCGGCGCTGCGAAGCTCGCGGCGCATGAACCGCCTCGTCGGCGACCTGCTGCTGCTCGCGCGCGCGGACGCCGGGCGCGCCGGGACCCGGGTCGAATGCGACCTCGCGGGGATCGCCGCCGAGGCCCTGGACGAGGTGCGCCCGGTCGCCGACGGGCACAGCTTCGTCGCCGACATCGACGTCGACGCGCCGGTCGAGGGCAACCCCGACGAGCTGCACCGGATGATCCTCAACCTGCTCGAGAACGCGATCCGCCACACCGGCGAGGGGACCACGGTCGAGGTCTCGCTGCGGCGCTCCGGAGACCAGGTCGAGCTCCAGGTCGCCGACGACGGGCCCGGCCTGCCCCCGGGCATGGAGACCCAGGTCTTCGAGCGCTTCGTGCGCGGCTCCGGCCCCGCTGACCGGGCCCCGGCGCGTGGCACCGGGACCGGCCTCGGCCTCTCGATCGTGCGCGCGGTGACGCTCGCCCACCGCGGCCGGGTGCGCGCCGACGGCGGCTCCGCCGGGGCCCGCTTCACGGTCACCCTTCCCCTCGCCGGCGCCGCGCAGGCGGGCCCGGGGCCTCCACCCCGCGCGGCTCCGGAAAGCGATTGAGCAGAGTATTTGCGGCTCTCCTGACCTTTCCGTGGGCCACATCGCCGGATGCCAGGACGGGATGAGCGAGGAAGCGGCCGCAGGGCCACTCGCCCCGCTGAGGAACCGGGCTGCGGCCCGGACGGCCCATTGGCGACGAGGGAGGGCACTCGCCCCGCCGATGGACCGGGCTGCGGCCCGGACGGCCCGTCGGCAGCGAGGGAGGGGCTGAGCATCCGAAGGCCACTCGCCCCGCCGATGGACCGGGCTGCGGCCCGGACGGCCCGTCGGCAGCGAGGGAGGGGCTGAGCATCCGAAGGCCACTCGCCCCGCCGAGTGACCGGGCTGCGGACCGGACGGCCCATTGGCGACGAGGGGGTAGGCATCCGATAGCCACTCGCCTGCCGAGTGGCCCGCCACTGGGGCGATCCGCGTCGGTATTCCGACGTCATGCTCCCCACTGGGGAGGGGCGCCCCAGGGCCGGCGGCCACTGGGGCGATCTGCGTCGGTATTCCGACGTGGATGTCCCCAGTAGCTGGGGCCTTCCGGATTCCTACTCGAATCCCGATCGGCGTTGCCGGCGCGAGAATCTCCGGGCGGGGCTCCCGCTCCTTCCCTCGTTGCAAGGCGGGTGGCTACTCAGATCGAGTACCTGGCGGCGCGGGGTGCTCTCGATCACGTGTCCCCGGGGCGCGGCCTCGGGGCGAGGGCGGGTCCGGGGCCGCGGGAAGGCCGGGAGCGCCGGATTTGCTCGCCTTGAGGAACCCTTTAAGCGGGGGTTGCATCATCCCGTGTGGACGAGACAGAGACCCCGTTGCCGCCCACTCCCCCCTTCGTGGCGGTGTACGGGGAGAGCATTGGCCCAGAGCCAATTCGGCCCGCCGGATCTCCCTCCCTGATTCGGCGGGCCTCTCTCTTCTCGTCCAGCTTCCGAAAGGCTCGCCGACCGACCTCCCAGTCCTGCCGGCCGCGTCAGGCGGGAGGCTTCTGCCGCGCTCAGACCTCGACCACGACCGGGAGGATCAGCGGCCGCCGCTTGAGCTTCTTGTGCACGAAGCCGGCGACCACGTCGTGCAGCTCCTCGCGGACCATGCCGGGCTCGCGCGCGCCGCCGGCGAGCAGGTCCTCGAGCGCGTCCTCGATCCGGTCCTCCAGATCGTCCAGCAGCCCCGGGCCGTCGCTGTCCGGGATCGGAACGCCCCGGAAGGTCACCTCCGGGTCGGCCGCGACCTCGGCGTCCTCGAAGGAGACGGTGGCGACGACGATCACGACCCCGTCGGCCGACAGGGTGCGCCGATCGCGCAATGCCGCGTCGTCGGGCTCGCCCAGCTCGAGGCCGTCGACGAAGATCATCCCCGCCCCCAGATCCTCGCCGAGCCGCGCCCCGCGGGCGTCGATCTCCAGCGGGATCCCGTTGCGGGAGTGGAAGATCCGCTCCTCGTCGATCCCGACCGCCGCCGCGAGCTCGGCGTGCAGGCGCAGGCGCTGGTAGTCACCGTGCATCGGCAGCACGTACTTGGGCCGGGTCAGGTTGAGCATCAGCTTCAGGTCCTCGCGGCCGCCGTGCCCGGAGGCGTGGATCGGCGCGTCGGCGGCGGTGATCACGCGCGCCCCGATCTGGTAGATGCGGTCGATCGTCTCGTTCACCGAGCGCTCGTTGCCCGGCACCGGGGTGGCCGAGAAGACAACCGTGTCGCCCTCGTGCAGCTCGACGTCGCGGTGATCGCCGTGGGCCATCCGCCGCAGCGCCGACAGCGGCTCGCCCTGGCTGCCGGTCGAGATCGCGATCACCCGCTCGTCCGGATAGTCGCCGATCTCGCGGGGCTGGATCAGCAGGCCGGGCGGGGCGTTGGCGATCCCCAGGTTGGAGGCGATGTTGAAGTTCTTGCGCATCGAGCGGCCGACCAGCGCCACCTTGCGGTCGAGCCGCGCCGCCGCGTCGACGACCTGCTGCACGCGGTGCACGTTGGAGGCGAAGCAGGTGACGACGATCCGCCCCTCGCAGCGCGCGAAGGTGTCGTGGAGGGCCGGGCCGACGCTGGCCTCGGAGAGCGTCGCGCCGGGCCGGTCGGCGTTGGTCGAGTCGCCGCCGAGCAGCAGCAGGCCCTCGGCGCCGAGCTCGGCGAGGCGGGCGAAGTCGGCGGGGCGGCCGTCGACCGGGGTGTGGTCGAACTTGTAGTCACCGGTGAACAGCAGCCGCCCGAGGTCGGTGTGCAGGACGATCGCGCGCGCGTCGGGGATCGAGTGCGACATGTGCACCATCTCGATCCCGAAGGGCCCGGCCGGCTCGACCGTGCGCGGCTCCAGATCGCGCAGGGGGACGTCGCGCAGCCGGTGCTCCTCGAGCTTCGAGCGCACCATCCCGATCGTCAGCCGCCCGCCGTAGATCGCCGGCGGGACGCCGATCTCGCGCAGCACGTAGGGCAGGGCGCCGACGTGGTCCTCGTGGCCGTGGGTGAG
>CAZARJ010000034.1:0-12071 GCA_964487515.1 uncultured Conexibacteraceae bacterium
CGGCTGCAACATCTGCGTCGCCGGCGACTTCACGATGTCGCCGATCCGCTGCACGCAGAACCCCTCCATGGGGGAGGAGTGGCGCCGCGGCTGGCACCCGGAGCGGATCCGGCCACGCGGCAGCGAGGCAAAGGTCCTCGTCGTCGGGGGCGGACCGGCGGGCCTGGAGGCCACCCAGGCGCTCGGCAAGCGCGGCTACGAGGTGATCCTCGTCGAGGCCGATCGGGACCTCGGCGGGCGCGTCCGGCTCGAGGCCCGGCTTCCCGGCCTCGCGGCCTGGATCCGGGTCCTCGACTACCGGGCTGGCCAGATCGAGCGCCTCCCCAACGTCGAGGAGGCGCGCAGCGTCGTCACCGCCGGGGAGATCCTCACCTACGACTTCGAGCACGTCGCGATCGCCACCGGCTCGCGCTGGCGCGCCGACGGCGTCGGGCGGCACCACACCAAGCCGATCCCGCTCGATCCCGCGCTGCCCGTGCTGACCCCGGACGACCTGATGGGGGGCACGATCCCCGACGGCGAGCGGATCGCGATCTTCGACGACGATCACTACTACATGGGCGGCGTGCTGGCGGAGCTGCTGCGCGGGCACGGGAAGGAGGTCACCCTGATCACCCCCGGCATCTCGGCCTCGAGCTGGACCGTCGCGACCATGGAGCAGCACCGGATCCAGCGGCGCCTGCTCGAGCTCGGTGTCGAGATCGAGGCCTCGCGGGCGGTCAACGCGACGCGGCCCGGCGCGGTGAGCACGAGCTGCGTCTTCACCGGCACCGAGCGCGAGATCGCCTGTGATGGCGCGGTCTTCGTGACCGCCCGGCTGCCGGAGGATGCGCTCTACCAGGAGCTGCTCGGGCGCCGTGAGGAGTGGCGCGACCGCGGCCTGCACAGCGTGAAGGCGGTGGGTGACTGCTGGAGCCCGGGCACGATCGCGGCCGCCGTCTGGGAGGGCCATCGCTACGCGCAGGAGCTCGACGGGCCCAGCGGGGACGCGGCCCTCTTCCGGCGCGAGGTGACCGAGCTGGCGACCGCGGTGGCGGGGTGAGCGGAATGGGCGCGCCGACGCACACGCACGAGGAGTGGACCCGGCTCGCGGCGGGCCTGCGACCGAGCGGGCGGGCGCTGATCGGCGGCGAGCATATGGACGCCGCCTCGGGGGCGACGTTCGAATCCGTCAACCCGGCGACGGGGGCCGTGCTCGCCGAGGTCGCCGCCGGCGACGCTGAGGACGTCGACCGCGCCGTCGCGGCGGCGCGGAAGGCGTTCGAGGGCGGGGGATGGGCGGGGGCCGCCCCGGCGGATCGCAAGGCGGCGCTGTCCCGCCTCGCCGAGCTGATCCTCGAGCACCGCGACGAGCTCGCCCTGCTCGACTCGCTGGACATGGGCAAGCCGGTCGAGGACGCGGCGACCGTCGACGTGCCCGGCGCTGCGGGGGTGCTGGCCTTCTACGCGGAGGCGATCGACAAGCTCTACGACGAGATCGCCCCGACCGGGCCTGGCGATCTGGCCATGATCACGCGCGAGCCGCTCGGCGTCGTCGGCGCCATCGTGCCCTGGAACTTCCCGCTCGATCTAGCGAGCTGGAAGCTCGGCCCGGCGCTCGCGGCCGGCAACAGCGTCATCCTCAAGCCCGCCGAGCAGTCGCCGCTCTCGGCGATCCGGCTCGGTGGGCTCGCGCTCGAAGCCGGGATCCCGGAGGGGGTGCTGAACGTCGTCCCCGGATTCGGCGAGACGGCGGGACGGGCGATCGGCCTGCATCCCGACATCGACTGCGTCGCCTTCACCGGCTCCACCGAGGTGGGCAAGCTCCTCCTCTCCTACTCGGCCCAATCGAACGCCAAGCCCGTCTGGCTGGAATGTGGCGGCAAGAGCCCCAACCTGGTCTTCGCCGACGCGGAGGACCTGGACCAGGCGGCGGACATGGCCGCGTTCGGGATCTTCGCCAACCAGGGCGAGGTCTGCTCGGCGAACTCGCGGCTGCTGGTCGAGCGACCGATCCGGGAGGAGCTGGTCGGCAAGCTGCTCGAACGCGCCGAGGCGGTCCGGATCGGCGATCCGCTCGACCCGGAGACGACGATGGGACCGCTGGTCGAAGAGGGGCACGCCGACCGGGTCATGGCGCACATCGCCGAGGCGCGGGAGGCGGGACGGCTGCGGCACGGCGGCGAGCGGGTCGAGATCCCGGGCACCGATTCGCGGAGCTTCGTCGGGCCGACCGTATTCGACCACCTGCCGGACGACTCGCGGATCCTGCGCGAGGAGGTCTTCGGGCCGGTGCTCGCGGTCCTGGACTTCGAAGAGGAAGAGGAGGCGATCCGGATCGCCAACCGCAGCCGCTACGGGCTCGCGGCCTCGATCTGGACCAGCGACCTGAGCCGCGCCCATCGGCTGGCCCGGCGCCTGCGGGCGGGGACCGTCTCGGTGAACACGGTCGACGCGCTGAGCCCGCAGACCCCGTTCGGCGGCTTCCGCGAGTCGGGCTTCGGCCGCGACCTCTCGCTGCACGCGCTCGACAAGTACACGGGCCTGAAGACGACTTGGATCAAGTACGGGGCGTGAGGCGCGGGGCGTAAGGCGCGTATGTCGGAGGCGAATTTTCACAATGCGATACCGAATTTTGAAATGTGGAAGAAGTGCGGTTAGGGTCAGCGCAGACCTACGGGTCGTCCTGACCTGAGTAAGCGGTCCGCGATGGGCCGGGCGTGCAGACAAGGGAGAGAGACCAATGGGGATCAAGGGCAGAACATCGGAGACCGGGCACCGCTCGCCGGCGAGGCTGGCGCTCGCGGCGCTCGCCTTGCTGGCGGCGTTGCTGCTGGCCGCGTGCGGCGGTGACGACAGCGACTCCAGCGCGGACGCGGACGGCGGCGACTCGGGCTCCGGGGAGCCGGTCGAGGTGTCGATCGGGACGCAGCCGTGGATCGGCTACGGCCCGCTTTGGATCGCCGATGACCAGGGGTTTGACCTCGACCACGGGGTCGACATCAAGATGGTCAACTTCTCGACCGACCAGGATCTGGAGTCGGGCTTCGCGAGCGGCAAGTTCCAGGCTGCCAGCAACGCCAACAACACCTACATCCGGCTCGCCGACCTGGGGCTCGAATACACGATCACGCTGATGGAGGACTTCTCGCTCGAGGCTGACGCGATCGTCTCCTGCGATCCCAAGATCAGCTCGATCGACGATCTGGAGGGCGCCAGCGTCGCCTTCGAGGAATTCTCGGTCTCCGACGTGCTGTTCCGCTACGCGATCAAGCAGGCGGGGATCGACTTCGACTCGATCGACTACTCGCCGATCCCCGCTGCCGACGCCGGAACGGCGGCGGTCGCGGGCCGGGTCGACGTCGCGGTGACCTACGAGCCCTACCTGCAGGCAGCGGTCGAGGAAGGCGACAACTGCAAGATCATCTACACGGCCGCCGAGCGGCCGGGCCTGATCTCCGACGCGCTCGCCTTCACCACCGAGTTCGCCGACTCGAACCCCGACGCGGTCAAGGGCGTGATGCAGGCGTGGGGAGACGCGGTCGACTTCTACAACGAGAACACCGACGAGGGCCAGGCGATCATCGCCAAGGCTGTCGGCGAGAAGCCCGCGGCGCTCGGCCCGAGCTTCGAGGGGATCAAGCTGTTCGATCTCCAGGAGTCGCAGGATTTCCTCGAGAACGACTACGAGGAGCTCTGGGGCGACATCGCCGAGATCATGCTCGACCAGGGGCAGATCAAGGAGGTCCCGGACGTCAACCAGTATCTGAACACCGATATCGGCGCTGAGCTCGTCGGTGGCGGAGACGAATAGGCGGCGTGGCGGAAGCCGTACAGACAGCGGAAGCCGGGGCCACTTCGGGGGCCCCGGCTCCGCGCGGGCGGAGGCGCAACAAGCTCTTCCGCCTCTACAACCCGATCGAGCCGCGCACCTACATGGTGATCGCGATCCTCTCCTTCGCCTTCCTGTTCTTCGGTTGGTGGGTGGCGGCGGAGATCAACCTCGCCAAGGACATCTTCCTGCCGGGCCCGATCGACGTCTGGAACCGGGGGGTGGACCTGGCCCGGGACGGGACGCTGTGGACCGACACCCGGATCAGCTTCGTGCGGATCACGATCGGCTTCGCGATCTCGACCGCGATCGCGCTGCCGATCGGGATCCTGATCGGCACCTACCGCACGGCGGAGGCCGCGATCGAGCCCCCGGTCGACTTCATCCGCTACATGCCGGCGGTCGCCTTCCTGCCCCTGACGATCGTCTGGGTCGGCGTCGACGAGACGCAGAAGTGGCTGATCATCTTCATCGGCACGTTCTTCCAGCAGGTGCTGCTGGTCATGGACAACGTCAAGCGGGTGCCGCGCGAGTACGTGGACATCGGGCACACGCTCGGCATGAAGGACCGCTCGGTCCTGCGCCGGGTCGTGCTGCCGGCAAGCGCCCCGGCGATCTGGGACACCCTGCGGATCACGCTCGGCTGGGCCTGGACCTGGCTCGTGATCGCCGAGCTGGTCGCCGCCGCGGACGGGCTGGGGCATCGGATCGTGGTCGCGCAGCGCTATTTCCAGACGGACACGATCTTCGTCGGCATCCTCGTGATCGGCTTCCTCGGCCTGATCATGGACCAGTTGATGAAGTTCGTCGGCAAGCGGATCTTCGCCTGGGCGGACTGAGCGATGGCGCGCGATCAGAGGCTCGAGCAGGGCGCCGCGCCGCCGACGGGGCCCGGCGGGCCGAAGCTCTCGGTCCGGGGCATCCGCAAGGTCTTCGAGGGCCGCGCGGGCGAGGTGGTGGCGCTCGACGGGGTCGACTTCGACATCCCCGAGAAGCAGTTCGTGACCGTGATCGGGACCAGCGGCTGCGGCAAGTCGACCCTGCTTTCGATCATCGCCGGGCTGGAGGAGGAGACCGAGGGGACCGTGGCCGTGGACGGCGAGCTCGTCTACGAGCCGGGCCGCGACCGCGGCGTCGTCTTTCAGAGCTACACGCTGTTCCCCTGGCTGACCGCGCAGGAGAACGTCGAGTTCGCGCTCCGCGGCAGCAAGCAGGAGCGGACCGAGATCGCCCGCGACCATCTCGAGCTCGTCGGGCTGGAGGGGTTCGCCGACGCCTACCCCGCGCAGCTCTCGGGCGGGATGCGGCAGCGGATCGCGATCGCCCGGGCGCTCTCCTACAAGCCCCAGGTGCTGCTCATGGACGAGCCCTTCGGGGCCCTGGACGCGCAGACCCGGCAGCTCATGCAGGAGCTGCTGATGCGGATCTGGGAGGAGCACCGGCTGACGGTCATGTTCGTGACCCACGACATCGACGAGGCCGTCTTCCTCTCCGACCGGGTGCTGGTCATGACCGCGCGGCCGGGCCGGATCAAGGAGGACATCCAGGTCGGCGTCGATCGGCCACGCACGTTCGAGATCCTCACCACCCCGGAGTTCTTCGAGTACAAGGCGCGCCTTCTGGCCGCGGTGCGCGAGGAGAGCCTGCGCACGGCGGAGCAGCTCGAAGCGAGATGAGAGATGCGCCCGCTGAGCGGGTCGTCGCTGCGGTCGAGGAGCGTCAGGGGGAACTGCTCGGCCTCGCCGCCGAGCTGATCGGCTTCGACACGACGACGCGCGGCGAGCCCGATGAGGAGCCGCGCGACGAAGCGGCCCTCCAGCGGCGGGTCGCGGAGCTGCTTACGGATGTCGGCGCCGAGGTCGAGCTCTGGGAGCCGCGCGCCGGCGAGCTCGACGGGCACCCCGGCCAGGTGCCGCGCGGCCTCGGATTCGCCGGGCGCCCGCAGCTGTTGGCCCGGTTCCCGGGCTCCGGGGCCGCCCCGAGCCTGCTCTTCAACGGGCACATCGACGTCGTCTCGGCCGAGCCCCGGGAGCGCTGGAGCAGCGACCCGTTCCGGGCCGAGGTCCGCGACGGCCTCCTCCACGGGCGCGGCTCCTGCGACATGAAGGGCGGCATCGCGGCGATGTTGGTCGCCGCGCAGGCCCTGGCCGCCACCGACGCGGTTGCGGGGGAGCTGCTCGTCAACACGGTCACCGACGAGGAGTGGAACGGCGCCGGCGCCCTCGCGTCCGCGGTGCACGGGGTCCGGGCGGACGCGGCGCTGGTCCCGGAGCCGAGCGGCTTCGACGCCTGGGTCGCCTGCCGCGGCGTCGCCTGCGCGACTGTCACGGTGGCCGGCCGGCCGGGCCATGCCGAGACGCCGCAGCCCGCCTGGCGGGAGGGCGGAGCCGTGAACGCGATCGAGAAGGCGGCGCTGGTCCTCGCGGCGATCGGCGAGCTGCGCGAGCGCTGGCGCGCCGACGACGAGCGGCATCCCCTGCTCGAGCCGGGCGATCTGGTCCCGACGATGATCGCGGGCGGCGAGTGGTGGGTCAGCTATCCGGCGGCCTGCGAGCTCACGGTCGACATCACCTACCTGCCCGCCCAGGCGGGGCTCGCCGGTTCCGGGGCGGAGGCCGGCGTCGCGCAATCCGCCTCCCTGCCCTACGCCGGAGCGGCGGTCGAGCGGGCGATCGAGGCCTGGGTCCGGGAGCGCTGCGCGGCCGCGGACGAGTGGCTCGCCGAGAATCCGCCGGAGTTCGAGTGGGCGTCGAACCTGGCCCCCGGCGAGGTCGATCCCGAGCACCCGATCGTCGCCTGCGCGCTCGCCGGCGGCGAGGCGGCGGGGCGCCCAGGCCGGATCGCCGCGCTCCAGGGCTGGCATGATCCGGCTACGTTGAACCGTCACAGCATCCCGGCGATCAGCTTCGGCCCGGCGGGCATCTCCGCCACCGGGCGCACCCAGGCGCACGCGGTCGACGAGTGCGTTCCGGTGGACGACCTGCTCGACTGCGCGAGGGCCTACGCGCTGACGGCGCTGCGCTGGTGGGAGCGGGGGAGGACCGCGGGAGGGCCGTGAGCGGCCCCGGCCTCACCCCGCGGGAGATCGCCTGCGAGTGGCTGGCAGAGGGGCGCCGCGTGGTCGCCGCGACCCTGGTGGACCGGATCGGCTCGGCGCCGCTCGACCCGGGAGCGGAGATGTTCTTCGACGACCGCGGGAGCGTCGAGGGGACGGTGACCGGCGGCTGCGTCGAGAGCGCCCTCGCCGAGGAGGCGGCCGCGGTGCTGAGGGGCGCCGGCCCGCGCCGGGTCAGCTACGGGGTCAGCGACGAGGAGGCCGCCGGCGTGGGGCTGATGTGCGGGGGAACCGTGAGCGTGTTCGTGCACGAGCTGGCCCCCGGCGACCGCGAGCTGCTGGCCGCGATCACAGAGGCCCAGCGCGAGGATCGGCCGGCGGCGGTCGCGACCCTGCTCGCGGGGCCGGCGGCGGGGGCGAAGCTTGCCGTGGTGGGCGAGCGGGTCCTGGGCGGCCTCGGAAGCGACTTGCTCGACCACAACGTGGAGCGGGAGGCGCGGGGCTTCATCGACGAGGGCGTCTCGCGCACCCGCGCCTACGGGGCCGGCGGCGAGGTGATGGGCGACGAGCTGCCGGTCCTGATCCAGGCCTTTCAGCGCCGGCCCGAGATGGTCATCTACGGCGCCATCGACTACTCGGAGGCGCTCGCCAGGCTTGCCCGCGAGCTCGGCTACCGGGTGACGATCTGCGACGCGCGCGCGCCCTTCGCGGCCGGGCGCCGGTTCGCCGCGGTCGCCGACGTGGTCGTCGACTGGCCCGACCGCGACCTGGCCGGGCGCCGGCTTGGGCCGCGGGACGCGGTGCTCGTCTTCACCCACGACCCGAAGTTCGACCAGCCCGCCCTGACCGAGGCGCTGCGCAGCGGCGCCGGCTACGTCGGGGCGCTGGGCAGCCGGCGCACGCAGGCGGAGCGGCTCGAGCGCCTGCGCGAGGCGGGGCTCGAGGAGGGGCTGCTGGAGCGCCTGCACGCCCCCTGCGGGCTCGACCTCGGGGCCCGGACGCCGGAGGAGACCGCGGTCTCGATCCTGGCCGAGATCGTCGCCGCGCGCACCGGCCGCAGCGGCGACCGGCTCACCGAGACGAGCGGGCCGATCCACGTCGAGCCCTGACCGCAGCCCCGCTCCCGCCTCGTCCCGCCCCGCGCGAGCCTTTCACGATATGAAAAGCGGGCTCGCATCGTGGTGGTAGGCTGAGCCGCGTTCCGGGGCAAGAGTCGGGGAACGAGGAGGTTTGATGAGAAGGGACCTGAAGCTGCTCGTCGACGCGATCGACATGCACGCGCACACGCATCCGGCGCTGTTCCGGCGCCCGATCCACGACTCCGATCTGGCCTCGCACGCGATGGACTTCGGGATGCGCGGCTTCGTGCTCAAGGACCACGACAGCTCGACGACGGGACGCGCGTATCACCTTGCACGCACCCACCCGCACGTCGAGGGCTACGGCGCCGTGGTCCTGAACCGCTCCGTGGGCGGCATCAACCCGTGGGTGGTCCAGGCGGCGCTCCAGTACGGCGCCAAGGTCGTCTGGATGCCGAGCAACCACTCCAAGCACCACATCGAGTTCTTCGAGACCCCCGACTACCCGCAGCTCGGCCGGCCGCAGAAGCAGCTCCCGGGCGAGGGCGTGACGGTCTTCGACGAGCGCGGCAACCTGAAGCCCGAGGTCGGCGTGATCTGCGATCTGATCGCCGAGCACGACGCCTGCCTGGCTACCGGGCATCTGAGCCTCGAGGAGACGAAGGCCCTGCAGAAGGAGGCCAACGAGCGCGGCGTGACCAAGTTCCTCGTCACGCACGCCAACTGGGCGCTGACCAAGTTCCCGCTCGAGGATCAGAAGGAGTTGATCGCCAACGGCGCCTATCTCGAGTACGTGGCCGTGTCCTGCGTCTCCCCGGCCTTCTACGAGCAGAGCCCGGACGAGCTCGCCGGCTGGATCGAGGAGATCGGCGGCGACCGGCTCGTGTTCAGCTCCGATCTCGGCCAGGCCTCGGCGCCGCCGCACCCGGAGGGGATGCGCATGCTGCTCACGGCGATGCTCGACGTCGGCGCCGACTACGACCAGCTCGAGCTGATGACCAAGCGCAACCCCGCGCGCCTGCTCGGCCTCTCAACCTGAGCGGGCCGCGAGCGCCCGCTCGGCGCGCTCCAGGTCGGCCGGGGTGTCGACGTCGAGGGGGTCGGCGAGATCCTCGCAGGGAACCGGGGTCACGTCGGCGGCGGCCAGCAGATCGCGCGCGCCGGCGTCTCCCTCCAGGGTGGAGACCGCTGCGAAGAGGGGGCGCTCGATCAGCACCGGGTGGCCGGGGCGGCCGTCGTAGGTGGCGCGCAGGGCGAGGCGGCCGGGCTGGCGGCGGGCGAGCAGGCGGCGCGCGGCGCCGGGACCGATCAGGGGCTGGTCGCCGAGCAGGATCACGACCGCGTCGCACTCGGCCAGGGTCGCGACCCCGAGCTTCAGCGGCTCCGCCATGCCTGCTTCCCAGCCGGAGCAGACGAGGGGCTCGAAGCCGTGCAGGGGGACCCGCTCCGCGACCTCCGCAGCCTCCAGCCCGAGGGCTACGACGAGGCGCTCAGTGGGGATCGCCGCGGCGTTCGCAAGCGCGTGCTCGAGCAGCGGGCGACCGGCCAGCGGCGCGAGCTGCTTGCCGCCCCCGAAGCGCCGCCCGGCCCCCGCGGCGAGGACGAGAACCCCGATGCGCCCGCCCGGCTCCGTCTCGGAATCACCAGCCGGATCGCGCTCCCGGTCCATGCCGCCAGTCTGACCGAAGAGCGTGGCCTCCGACTACTTGCTCACATAGTGAAAAGCGCTCATCACTTCATGGTGATCTCGGACCGGCCTCTGGTAGCTTGAGAGCTCCCGACGAGAGGTGGGCTGATGCCGTACATCGAAGTCAAGGCGTTCGAGAAGCGCTTCGCCGATCCGCAGACCAACGAGCGTCTCATCGCCCGCCTGACCGACGCCCTGTGCGAGGTCCTCGGCGAGGAGGTCCGCGAGGAGACGTGGATCGTCCTCGAGGGCGTCGAGCCGGACAAGTGGGGGTTCGGCGGGGCGGTCCGGAAGTAGCGATGGGCGTGACGCCGTCCGGCCGCTCCCGGGTCCTCTCGACCTCGCTTACGGCGGGCTCGCAGCCCATGGTCGTCTCCGGCGAGGGGATGTGGCTGGAGCTGGACGACGGCCGCCGCGTCATCGACGGGACCAACACCGCCGCGCCGCTCGGCCACGCCCATCCGGAGATCGTCGCCGCGGTTCGCGAGGCGGCCACCGCGCCCGGGCTGAACGAGGGGATGCGCTGGCCGGGGCGCGAGAGCGCCGCCGAGGCGCTGCTCGATACCGCGTTCGCGGGCGAGGACTGGGCCGGCGCGGTGCGCTTCTTCGTCAGCGCGGGCGAGGCCAACGACGTGATCGGGGCCCTCGCTCAGGCGCTCACCGGCCGCAGCCCGCTCGCGACGCGGGAGCGCGCCTACCACGGGGGTGTCGGCTACGCGCGCGATCTGACCGTGCAGCCTCAGTGGCATGGCGGCGTCTCCTACCGGGATCGGGTCGCCGCCCCACCGAGGCTCGCCGAGGTGATCGAGCTGCCCGCCCCGAGCGGAGCCCGGACCAAGGGGCCGGCCAACGATCCGGAGGCGGATCGCACGGCGCTCGATGCCGCGGCGCCGCGGCTCGGCGAGGCGGCCGCCGCCTTCCTCGACTACAGCCAGGGCGGCATCTACCACCAGCCCCACTACCAGGATCAGCTCGCCGCGCTGGCCCGGGAGGCGGGGACGATCTGGATCGCCGACGAGACCGTGACCGGGTTCGGCCGCGTGGGGCGCTGGTTCCAGTTCCAGGAGGGAGCCGCGCGCCCGGACGTCGTCACGATGGGCAAGGGCCTCGCCGCCGGCGGCGCGCCGGGCGGGGCCGCCGTCCTCTCCAAGGACCTGCTCGCGCGGCTCGAGGACGGGGGCTGGCAGACCTACAGCAGCTATCGCGCCCACCCGATCCAGGTCGCGGCGACCGAGGCACACGTGCGGGTCTCGGCGCGCGACGGGATCTGGGAGCGGGCCGCCGGGTTCGACGGGAAGATGGCGAGCGCGATGCGCCAGCTCGGCGACGCGCACCCCGGCGTGTCGCGGATCGACGGGCGCGGCCTGCACTGGACGATCGAGCTGCACGGTCCCGACTGGCGCGACTGGGACGGGCGCGACCCCGACCCGCTCGCCTCCCGGATCGCCGCGCGGATCCTCGAAGCTGGGGTCATGATCGCGACCAGCGGCGAGCAGACGTCGCTCTTCATCGCGCCGCCGCTGATCGTCGAGGAGCCCGAGCTGGACAAGATCCTCGCCGCGGTCGACCACGGGCTCGAGCTCGCCGACGAAGAGATCTAGCCGCCGGTTCGACATCCGGCGAAACGGCGCGTCCACCGTTTTGGGTACTTGACGCCCCGAACGCGATTTAGGGCTACTCTGTGGGTAGGTTGACAGTCCGTCAGTGCCCGTGTTCGCCTCGTTGAGGGGGGCGGCCCGGGAGGAGACACCGGCGGCGATGGGTTCGGCCGGCGACGCTCACGCGCGCCGCGGCCGGGAGACCAAGGAGGATGGAGATGAGGAGCGAGGTCTGGGGTGGGGCTTGCGCCGCCCGCGGATTGCGCGAGCGATCCGGCGATCGCGGGGCGAGGGAGAGGGATCATGGCGCTGGTTGAGGGGCGCGAGCTGCTCGCGGCGCCGCGCGAGGAGATCTGGGAGCTGCTCAACGATCCCGCCGCCCTGGGGGCCGCGGTCCCGGGCTGCGGCGAGGTCCTCCGGGAGGACGTCGACGGCGGCGGGGAGCGCCGCTTCCGGGCGGCCGTGTCGCTCTCGATCGGCGGCGTTCGCGGCCTCTACGACGGCACTCTCTCCTACGTCGAGGTGCCCGTCGCCCCGGGCCGCTGCGGCGTCCGCTTCGCCGGCAGCGGCCAGCGCGGCACCCTCGCCGGCGAGGGCCAGATCGAGCTGCTGCCCGGGCCCGCGGGGGGAACGGAGGTGGCCTACAGGGGCGAGCTCCGGCTCAGCGGATCGATCGCGGGGACGGGCCAGCGCCTCGCGCCCGCCGTGATCAGGCGCCTGGTCGTGCGCACCCTGCGCAACCTGGAGATCCGGGCGCAGGAGGGGGCGCCGCCCGCCGCACTGCCGGCGTCCAACGGCAGCGGATTGGCGCCGCTGCCCCGGGGCGCCTGGGCGACGGGCC
>CAZARJ010000035.1:0-7635 GCA_964487515.1 uncultured Conexibacteraceae bacterium
TGCGGCGCGCGAAGCGCGGGCGCGAGGAGTCGGCGCCCCGCGATGCGGGCCGGGAGCCGTCCGGCACACGTCCCCCCTCCACCGGGGCGGGCGCCGGTGCGGTTGCGGGCGACCAGGATCGGCGGCAGGCGCGCTTCATCGCCGGCCTCGCCGCCGGAGGCGTGATTCTCCTCTTCGTCATCCTTGCCGTGGCGGGAGTCTTCTCGGGTGGCGGGAGCGACGGCACGACGACGACGGGCGCCGATGCCACGGACGACAGCATGATCACCACGGTCAAGCTGTCCCCCCAGGACGGCAGCGGCGTCGCCGGCACCGCGGAGTTCGGCCTCGTCGGCGACCAGCAGCTCTACGTCGACCTCGACGTTCAGGGGCTCGATCCGAAGCCGCCCGCCGACAACGCCTACCTGCTCTGGCTGATGGTCGGCGATCAGGCCGGCTATCCGATCTCCGAGCCCCTGCAGCCGAACCAGAACGGGGCCTTCTCCGGACGTCTCTCGGTTCCCTCGGCGGTGGCGCTGACGGTCGGCGGGCAGGCGGACTCGGTGGTCGTCTCCGCTTCGCCGATCCAGGGCCTGCGCAAGCAGATCCGGGCCGCGACCAAGGAGCAGGCGCCGATCCTCGCCTTCACCGGCGAGCGGCTCGCGGCGGGCAAGATCCCCCTGGCGCCGGGGGCCGGGCGCGGGGGTAAGGGGAGCCGCGGCCAGGGCGGCGGCGCGCAGCGCGGCTCCGGCGGCGGCGCGCAGGGCGACTCCGGCGGCGGGTAGCAAAGGCCCCGGCGCCCATCCGGCGCCGATCGTCCCTCAGCCCGCCAGCAGCTTGCCCGGGTTCATGATCCCGGCCGGGTCGAGCCGCCCCTTGACCGCGCGCAGGGCCTCGATCCCGAGCGCCCCGACCTCCGCCTCCATGTAGGGGGCGTGGTCACGGCCGACCGCGTGGTGATGGGTGATCGTGCCCCCGGCGGCGACGATCGCCTCGCAGGCGGCCGCCTTGATCACGCGCCACTGGTCGATCTCCTCCCCGGCCCGCGCGCGGCCGAGGAAGGTGAAGTAGAGCGACGCTCCGTCGGCGTAGGCGTGGGAGACGTGGCACATGACCACCCCCTCCCCCGCTCCCGCCGCCCGCAGCGCCGTGCGCAGCGCCCCGCGGACGCGCTCGTAGAGCTCGCCCAGGCGGGAGTAGGAGTGGGCGGTCTCGAGCGTCTCCACGAGCACGCCCCGGTCGAGCAGCGCGTCGCGCAGGTGCGGGCCCTCGTAGCGGCCGCGCTCCCAGGCGCGGCCGGGCGCGGAGCCCAGCGAGACGGCGCCCGAGCGCCTCAGGCGCCGGCGGGCGAGCTGGAGCCGGCGCGCGACGGCCTCGCGCCCGCCCTCCCAGCCGGCGATCAACAGGCAGCCGCCGGCGCGTCCGCGCAGGCGCAGGTACCCCTCCAGGGCGCGCTTGCGCGGGCCCTCGAAGCCGCTCAGCGCCAGGTTCACCTCGCTCTCCTCCGGGTCGGAGAGGCGGACCACGTCGGGTAGCTCCCCGGCCTGCGCGAGCTCGCGGATCGCCGCGATTCCGGCGCTGAAGTCCTCGGCGAACCAGCCCTGATGGGCGCGCCGCTCGGGCGCCGGGCGCACCCGCGCCTCGACCTCGGTGAAGGCCCCGAAGGTGCCCTCGGAGCCGAGGGCCAGCTCGCGCAGGGAGGGGCCCGCCGCGCTGTGGGGTGTGGTCTGCGAGCTCAGCACGCCGCTCGGGGTCGCGAGCTGAAAGCCGCTCACCAGGGAGTCGAAGCGCCCGTAGCCCGCCGACGCCTGCCCGGCCGAGCGGGTCGCGGCGAAGCCGCCGATCGTCGCGTAGCGGAAGGACTGCGGGAAGTGGCCGAGCGTGTAGCCGGCCGCGCCCAGGGCGGCCTCCGCCTCGGGGCCGCGCAGTCCGGCGCCGAGCCGCGCCGTCCGCGAGATCCGGTCGATCTCGCAGCCGCGCAGGGCGACCGTGTCGAGCGCGATCAGACGCTCGAACCCGGCCCGCTCGGGCTCCACGCCGCCGACGACGCTGGTGCCGCCGCCGAACGGGACCACGGCGACGCGCTCGGCCGCGCAGGCCTCCAGCAACGCGGCGACGGCATCCGGCGTGGCCGGGGCGGCAACTGCGTCGGGCGCCCGCTCCAACGACCCCGAGCGCAGGCGGATCAGGTCCGGATAGGAGCTGCCGGTCGCGTGCCTGATCCGGTCCTCGGCGGCGGAGCTGACCGTCTCCGGGCCGCCGGCGGCCGCGATCACCCGCTCCGACAGCGGCGGCGCGTCCGGCAGCTCGACCGCCTCCAGCGGCGTGGAGCCGGCCGCGGTCAGCTCGCCGAGGCGCTCGCCGAGCAGGCGCTCCGCGCTCGCCGGGAGCGCCGGCGTGGAGCCGGGCTCGCCCCAGCGGTCGAAGGCCGTGTCGCGGCGCAGCGGCGGGCCCGCGGGCGCGCTCATCGCTCCGCATCCTCCGCGCCGCCGCAGAGAGCAGCCTCGATCCCCGCCAGGACCCCCGCCAGGGTGCGGCCGGTCGCGCGGCGCATCATCGGCGCCCCGAGGCGCGAGAGGCCGCGCAGCCGCCGCCGGCCCTCGATCGTCACCTCGGTCCCCGCGCCCCGCGGCGCCAGCCGCAGCTCGACGCTCGCCTCGCGCAAGAACTCCGCGAACGGGGTCCCCTCGAGCTGCTGGGACCAAAGCAGGCGCTCGCGCTCGGTCGACTCGGCGCAGCGGTAGTCGGCGCGCACCGGCTTTCCCTGCCTGGTCGACAGCACCTGGGTGAAGCGGCTGCGCCGCGCTCCGGGGCGCCCCTCGACGTCCTCCACGCGCACTGTGCCCGGCCACCATCGGGGCAGGTTGTGGGGATCGGCGAGCAGCTCCCAGACGCGCTCCGGCGGCGCCGGGATCGCACGGCTGCGGGTGACGGTGGGCATACGCCGGGCGGGCTCAGCCGCGCAGGTTGCGCAGGCCGCGCATCAGCAGCAGGTGATTGAGCTGCGTGCAGGTCGCGGCGAGCCCCTCGAGGCTCTCCAGCGCCTCCTCGCGGCGGGCCTGGCTGCGGGAGCGCAGGGACGGCCCCATGAGCTGCTCCAGCAGCGCTGCCTGGCGGTCGGCCGAGGTGCGGAAGATCCGCAGGTTGCGGCCCTGGACCCCGAAGCGCGCCAGCTCGGTGCCGGCCCGCACGATCTCCACATCGGTCTCGTCGAAGAGCAGCCTGCCGTCGCTGCGCTTCGGCTCCACGATCCCGAACTCCTCGAGCTCGCGGACCAGCTCCGGCGTCGCGCCGGTCTCCTCGATCAGCTCCTCCTGGCCGATCCACTCGCCCGGCTCGGCCAGCGTCATCGCCCGGCGGCTGGAGGCGTCCCGCGCCGAGCGCTCGGCCCCGATCCGGCCCGCGGCGAGCTCCTGGCGGATCACCCGCAGGGGCAGGAACTCGTCCCGCTGCATGCGCAGGATCGCCCGTAGCTGCTCGACGTCGGCCTGGCTGTAGAGGCGGTAGCCGCCCTGTGTGCGGCGCGGGGCGAGCAGCTTCTGGTCCTCGAGGTAGCGGATCTTGGAGATCGAGATGTCCTCGAACTCCTGGCCGAGGACCTTGCAGACGGCCCCGATCGTGAGCGCCTTGCGCGGCCGCGAGTCACGCTGGCCCTCCTGCGCCGCGTGGCCGTCCGACGAGCCGGACCTCGCCTTCGTGGGCGCGTCCACGTCTCAGCGCTCCAGGTAGCTGAGCTTGAACTTGCCGATCTGGATCTCGTCGCCGTCGCTGAGCAGGTGCGACTCGATCCGGCGCCGGTTCACGTAGGTGCCGTTGAGCGAGCCGAGATCGTCGATGTAGAGGCCGTCACGCCGCCGCACGAGCAGGGCGTGGTTGCGGGAGACGGTCACGTCGTCGAGGAAGATCGGGGCGTCCGGGGTGCGGCCGATGCTGAGCCGCTCCTGGTCGATCGGGAAGCTCTCGCCGGCGCGGCCGCCGCCGGAGCGGATCACCAGCGCCGCGCCCTGGCGCTCGACCAGCTCCTCGATGTCGACCCGCTCGAAGTCGCCGGTCTCGGCGATCTTGTAGGTCAGGGTCGCGGGCTCCTCGCCCCCGTCGGGGCGTCCGAGGTAGGCGCCGCACTTCTGGCAGTAGTTGGCCCCGTCGTCGTTGACGAAGCCGCATTCGTGGCAGTGGTGCGCCATGGCGCTAGATCGGGTCCTTGCCGACGACCTTCCCCGCCAGGATGTCGGAGAGCTTGTCGACATCAGCGCCGCTGATCACCGCGTCGCCGGACTCACGGCTCGTGCGCAGCCTGCTGACCAGCTCGGCGCGCAGGATGTCGATCCTGCCGTGCAGCATCCGCCGCCGGTAGGAGACCTCCTGCTCCTCCTCGGTGAGCCGGTCGATCGTCTCCCGCAGCTCCTCGTCGCTCATCGCGCCGATGTCGGGAAAGGTCTCGTCCATCAGATCACCGTGCCCTCCGTCTAGAAGTGTCGTCCGAGCGGTGCCCGGGCGGGGGAACCGATTATAGGCCCGACCCCTGAAGGGTCAAGCGGAGCTTGAAGGTTGAATGCCGCCGTTCAGCATCCCGGCTCAGCCGGGCGCGCCGGTGCGCGCGGCGTCCGCCCGACGGAGGCCCGGTGGTGGCGCGCCGCGCGCACGTATAGGAGGGTCGCCGCGATCGCCAGGCCGACGCCGACGGTGAAGGCGACCCGCAGGGCGAGCCAGTCGAGCACCATCGACCAGAAGATGCCGCCCATGATCAGAAAGACGGCGATCCGGCCCACCCAGGTGATCTCCAGGTCGACTCCGTGCCGCAGCCCGTAGCGGGCCAGGATCAACGTCACCACCTCGCGCACCGCCAGCAGCGCCAGGACGGGACGCGGCAGCAGGTCGAACTGCCAGCAGACCAGGGCGCCGGAGAGAATCGTGATCCGGTCGATCACCGGGTCGAGCAGCGCCCCGAGCCGGCTGTACTGCCCGGTCGCCCGGGCGATGAAGCCGTCCAGCAGATCGCCGAGCGCGATCGCCAGGAAGATCAGCGAGGCGACCGCGTCGCGGCCGTCCTCGGAGCCCAGCGCGATCACCAGAAAGACCGGGATCGCGGCCAGTCGCAGGTACCCGATCATGTTTGGCGCCGTGAACGGGCGCAGGGGCTGTCCCGCCCGGGTCTGCGGCGGCTCCGGCCCGGAGCGGTCGAGTCCGATCAGGCGCCGCAGCGAGGGGCGCCGGCGCTCACGCGTCGCCTCGGCCACCGCTGGGCTCGATCTCCGCGAGGATCTCGGCGGCGCGCGCGGCGGCGCCCTCGAGCGGCAGCCGCTCCTCGCCGCCGTCGGCGCGCCGCTGCGCCTCGGCCACCCCGTCCGCCAGCCCGCGGCGGCCGACCGTGATCCGCAGCGGGCAGCCGAGCAGCTCGGCGTCGGTCAGCTTCTCCCCCGTGCCGGCGCCGCCGCGGTCGTCCAGGAGCGTCTCGACCCCGGCCTCGCGCAGCTCCGCGTAGAGCCGCTCCGCCGCCGCTGCGACCTCGTCGCCGCCCTTGCTGAGCGCGACCACGTGCACCTGCCAGGGCGCGATCCCGCGCGGCCAGCTGATCCCGCGCTCGTCGGCGCGCTGCTCGACCGCGGCGGCGACGATCCGCGCCGGGCCGATCCCGTAGCTGCCCATCACGATCGGGCGCTCGGCCCCGGACTCGTCCAGGAAGGTCGCGCCGAGCGGCTCCGAGTAGCGGGTGCCGAGCTTGAAGATGTTGCCGACCTCGATCGCCGTCTCGATCTCGATCGCGGTGCCGTCGGGGGTCGTGTCGCCGGGCTCGACCGCGCGCACGTCGCAGCGCTCGAACCGGAAGTCCCGCCCCGGCTCGACCCCCTCCAGGTGCTCGTCGGGGCGGTTGGCGCCCGCGATCAGCCCCGCGCCCGAGACCGCATCGTCCATCAGCACCGGGACGTCGGCGCCGACCGGGCCGATGAAGCCGACCGGGCCGATCCGGTCCCCTATCTCCTCCTCGGTGGCGGGCCGGAACGGCTCCCCCAGGTGGTTGGCGAGCTTCACCTCGGCGAGGCGGTGATCGCCGCGCAGCAGCACCATCAGCAGCCCGCGCGAGGCGGTGTGGACGGGCATCGCCTTGAGCAGCGCGCCCGGCGCCACCCCGAGCGCACCGGCGACCTCGTCGATCGTGGTCAGCCCCGGGGTCGGCACGGGGCGCGGCTCGGGCAGCGGCTCGGGCAGCTCGACCGGCTGCGGGCGCGCCGAGGCGATCTCCACGTTCGCCGCGTAGCCGGGCGCGAGCGCGACCTCGTTCTCGCCCGCCGCGCAGGGCGCCATGTACTCGTGGGCACCGCTGCCGCCCATCATCCCGACGTCGGAGTCGACCGCGTACCAGCGCAGCCCGCAGCGGTCGAGGATGCGCGCGTAGGCCCCCGACTGAAGCTCGTAGCTGCGCTCCAGCCCCTCCTGATCGCGGTCGAAGGAGTAGGCGTCCTTCATCGTGAACTCGCGCGTGCGCAGGATCCCGGCGCGCGGCCGCGGCTCGTCGCGCTCCTTCGTCTGCAGGTGGTAGAGCATCAGCGGCAGCTCCCGGTAGGAGCGGACGTCGTGGGCGACGTGCGCGGTCACCGCCTCCTCGTGGGTCATCGCCAGGACCAGCTCGGCGTCCTTGCGGTCGCGGAGCTTGAACAGCTCCTCGATGTCCGCCCGGCCGCTGCGCCGCCAGAGGTCGATCGGCTGCAGGACGGGCATCAGCATCTCGTGGCAGCCGATCGCGTCCATCTCCTCGCGGATCACGGCCTCGACCCGGCGCAGGCTCCGGTAGCCCGCCGGCAGCCAGGTCCAGATCCCGGCGCCGAGCTGGCGGATCAGCCCGGCCCGGACCATGAGCCGGTGCGAGACCGCCTCCGCGTCGGCGGGCGCGTCCTTCAGGGTCGGCAGCGGGTATCGCGAAAGGCGGCTCATCGCGGCGAGGATATCCGCGCCCGGCCGCGGCGGGCTTGCGGCACGGCGGCGCTGGGAAGCCTCAATCCCAGGTCTCGATCTCGTACGTGATCCAGGTCTCGCGCCGGGCGCCGAGGGAGTCGTAGAGACGCTGCGCGGTCTCGTTGCCGGGCGCCGTCTCCCAGGCCAGCTTGCCGATCCCGCGCTTGCGGGCGAGCCCGCGGCAGGCCTCGAGCAGCCGGCGCCCGACCCCGCGACCGCGCTCGGCGGGGACGACGTAGAGGTCGTTGAGGATCCCGATCCGCGCCGCGTCGAGGGTCTGCCAGGTCCAGAAGACGGTCGCGAAGCCGATCGGCCGCCCGTCCGCGTCGCGGGCGAGGAGCTGCGCGCCCTCGCCCGGATCGTCGATCAGGGTCCGGCATAGGGCCACGAGGCGCTCGTCGCGCGGCGCGACCTCGTAGAAGTCGCAGTAGGCGCGCAGCAGGGGCAGCAGCTCGCCGAGCTCGGTGATCCCGACCCGCCCGATCGCGATCTCCTCCGCGCCCTCCACCGCGCTGAACTCTACGCCGCAACGGAAAGCGCCGGGGCGCCGCAACCCCCCGCAGGCGCCCGCAGGCCGCCCGCTGGGGAGTTCCACATCGATATCCCGACGCCACGCTCCCCAGTGACACCTGCAGCCCGCAGCCGGCCACCGCATGTCGCCAGCTGGGGAGATCCACGTCGGTATCCCGACGCCACGCTCCCCAG
>CAZARJ010000035.1:7735-12060 GCA_964487515.1 uncultured Conexibacteraceae bacterium
ACCGGGTTCCGCCCGGGACGGCTGCGGGCGGCGCGGTCAGGTCGGGTCGGGGAGCGAGCCCTCGAGGCGTTGTGCCTGGCGCTCGGGGCTGATGCGGACCACGTCCCAGGCGAGCCCGAGGCGCTCCATGGCGCGGATCACGAGCGAGCTGGGGTCGATCTCGTACCAGCGCAGGCCGTGCGTGGCGGAGCGCGGGAAGGCGTGATGGTTGTGGTGCCAGGACTCCCCCAGCGAGGGCAGGGCGAGCCAGCCGACGTTGGTGGAGTGGTCATCGGTTGCGAAGCGGCGCCGGCCGAAGTAGTGGCAGACGGAGTTGACGCTCCAGGTCACGTGATGGACGAAGAAGATGCGCACCAGGCCGCCCCAGAGCAGGCCGGTCAGCGCTCCCGCCACGGTGCCTGAGATCAGCCATCCGGCGGCCGCCGGCAGGACGAGGCCGGCCAGCACGAGCCAGGGGAACATCCGGTTGATGCGGCGCATCCCCGGGTCCTCGAGCAGGTCGGGCGCGTAGCGCTTCCAGTCGGCGCGGCCGTGGTTGGAGAGCAGCCAGCCCGTGTGCGCGTGCCAGAGGCCACGCAGCCCGCTGCCGGCGCCGACGTGAGGCGAGTGCGGGTCCCCCTCCTCGTCGGTGTGGGCGTGGTGCTTGCGGTGGTCGGCGACCCAGGCGATCACCGACCCCTGGACCGCCATCGAGCCCAGGATCGCGAACAGGTAGCGCAGCGCGCGATGGGTCTGGAAGGCGCGATGGGTGAGCAGGCGGTGGTAGCCGACCGTAACCCCGATCGCCGTGAGCAGGTACATGGTCGCCGCGATCGCGAGGTCCGCGGCGCCGACGAGCCGGTTCCACAACAGCGCGATCGCCACCAGCGTGGCCACGAAGGGGAGCACCACCGCGGCCAGGTTGGAGCCGCGCTCGAGCCGGCTCATCGGCGGCCGCTCCGGGTCGGGAGCCGGGGGCCGGACACGGCGGGGTGGCGCTGCCTGCGCGGTGCTCATACAGTCAGGCTAGATGGCAGGATGAAATAGTTCTTGACCCCAGACCTACGATCCAGAAGGCATTTCTTATCAATGAGCGATAAGCAAACTCCAGACGGCACGCCCGCACACTCGTCGTGGGCGCTGCCGCCCGCGCTCGCCGACGCGATCGAGCCGTCCTTGCCCGGGCTCGACGCGGAGATCATCGCGGCGATCTCCGTCGAGGTTCCCGAGTACGCGCGTCCGCTCGAGGGCTCCTTCGGGCGCGGCGTGCGGCGCGGGGTCGGTGAGGCGCTGAGCCGGTTCGTGGCGGGCATCCGCGACCCGCGCCCGGGACGGGGCGGCGGGCGCGAGGTCTACGTCGAGCTCGGCCGCGGCGAGGTGCGCCAGGGACGCCGCCTCGACTCCCTGCTGTCCGCCTACCGGGTCGGCGCCCGCGTCGCCTGGCGGCGCCTCAGCCGGGCGGCGGACGAGGCCGGCTTTCCGCCCGCCGTGGTCTACGCGCTCGCCGACGCGATCTTCGCCTACATCGACGAGCTCTCCGCCGAGTCGGCCGAGGGCTTCGCGGCCGCACAGTCCGAGCGCCAGGATCAGGCGCGGATCGCCCGCGACCGGCTGTTGGCGGCGCTTCTGCGCCGCGACCCCCCGGCCGAGGGGGAGCTCGACCTGCTGGCCGCCGAGGCCGGCTGGTCCCCGCCTGAGGAGGTCGTCGCGCTGGCCTGCGCCGGGGACGATCTCGCCGCCCTGAACCGGGCTCTGCCCGCCGGAGTGCTGTCCGGCGACGTCGAGGGGCTCGGCTGCGCGCTCCTCTCCCCGATTCGCGCCGCCGAGGCGTCCGCCACGCTCGCCGGCCGCGCGGGCGCCGATCCCGGCCCGCCCGCGGTCACGTTCGGGCTCGAGGCTCCGTGGCGGCTCGCCGGCCGCTCCTGGGAGGACGCCCGCGCCGTTCATGAGCTGCGCCTGCGCGCTCCGGCGGGCCTCCCGGCCGCGGGCCCCCTGGCCACCGAAGACGCGCTCGCGGCCACCGTCCTGCTCGATGCCCGCCCGCGGCTCGAGCGCCTCGCCGCGCGTCGCCTGCGGCCGCTCGGGGGCGAGACGCCCGCCAGCCGCGCGCGCCTGCTGAAGACGCTGCGGGCCGTGCTCGCGCACCAGGGCCGGATCGGGGCGAGCGCGGCGGCGCTCCACGTCCACCCGCAGACGGTCCGCTACCGGATGGGCCGCCTGCGCGAGCTCTTCGGCGCCGAGCTCGACGACCCCGACGCCCGCTTCGAGCTCGAGCTGGTGCTGCGCGGCGACGTGCTCCGACCGGGGCCCGGGGAGCCCGCCCGGCCGCGGGCGGGCTGACCCCGCGCCGGCGCCGGGCCCGCCCGGCATCCGCCGCGGGCGCCTACGCGCTCGGGGTGGGACCGGCCGGCGGGAACCCGCCGCCGGCGAGCAGGAACTCGCCGATCCGCCCGTTGACCCGCGCCGGGTCCTCGAGCTGGAGGAAGTGGCCGGCGCCGGGGACGATCTCGGTCGCGACGAAGGGCGCGGCGAGCTCGGCGACCGCGGCGAGGACGCCGCCGTCGCCGGCGCCGTGCAGATACAGGGTCGGCGCCGGGCCCAGCGACAGCGCCCGTCGCTGCTCGCGCGCGTAGGCGCGGCTGCGGGACCGCGGCCGGCCGAGCGCGGCCCGGTAGTAGCGCAGCGCGGCCGCCCGATGGCCGCCGGGCGCCAGCGCCGCGAGCGCCCGGCGCGCGTCCTCGCGGCCGTCGTAGCCGGGCGACCAGTCGCGCCAGAGGCGCGGGATCAGGCGATCCAGAGACCGCTCGGCGCCCGGGAGCTGCTGGAAGGCCATGTACCAGGAGCGCCGCATCTGTCGCGCCGCGAGCGCCGGGCGCTTCGCCAGCTCCCGGAGCGCCGGGCCGGGCGGCACCGCCAGGGCGACGACGCGCCGGAACGCGCCGGGCGCGAACGCGTCCGCGCCGTAGGCGGCCGCGGCGCCCCAGTCGTGGCCGACGAGCGCTGCCCGCCCGTCTCCCCCGAGCCGCTCACGCGCCACCAGCACGTCGCGGATCAGCGCGCCGAGCGGGTAGCTGCCGTCCGGCGCCAGCCCCGTCGGCGCGTACCCGCGCATGAACGGGGCGACGGCCCGGAATCCACGCCCGGCGAGGTACGGCCCCAGGTGCCGCCAGGTCCACGCGGTGTCGGGATAGCCGTGCAGCAGCAGGACGAGCGGCGCCGCCGGGTCACCCCAGGCGAGAGCCACGACCGCCGGCCCGCCGGGCGCGTGCCAGCGGATCGTCTCCGGCCCGCCCGGGCGGTCAGCGCCGGCCAACACCGCTGGCAGCGAAGCTTCCCGGCATCGAGATCGCCGCCCGGCGGGACCGATCGCCTAGGCGCGCGTGAAGCGGCGGCCCGCGGTGGGCGAGGCGTCCTCGTCCAGCTCCACGCGCTTGCCGTTGCCGCCCGCCTTGACCGGCTTCAGGTACGGCTCGCCCGGCTCCAGATCCGGCCCGGTGATGTCCTCGTTCCGCTCCGCCGCCGCCTTCTCCATCGCGGCGATCTTCTCGGGCGTGAGATCGTCGGCGTTCTCCTCCTCGATCTTGCGCAGCCACTCGGCGCCCTCGGCGGCCTCGCCCGCGTCCACCTCGACCTTGCCCTCCCGGCCCAGCGACTTGTCGATCTCCTCGAACAGCGTGTCGACGAGCTGCTCGGTCGGGATCTTCCGCAGCGGCTTGCCGCCGGCGAAGATCAGGCCCTCGTCCTTGGCGCCCGTGATGCCGAAGTCCGCGTGCGAGGCCTCGCCGATCCCGTTCACGGCGCAGCCCAGGACCGCGACCTCGATCGGCTCGGTGTAGGCCTCCAGGCGCTGCTCGATCTCGGCCACGACCGTGTCCATGTCGAACTGCAGGCGCCCGCAGGTCGGGCAGGCGATCAGCACCGGCCCGCGCTCGCGCAGCTGCAGGGCCTTGAGGATCTCCCAGGCGACCTTGACCTCCTCCTCCGCGTGGAAGGTCGAGAGGCTGATCCGGATCGTGTCGCCGACGCCGTCGGCGAGCAGCGTGCCGAGCCCGACCGCCGACTTGAGCGAGCCCGACCACTTCGTCCCCGCCTCGGTGATCCCGAGGTGGATCGGATACGGGATCCGCTCCCCGAGCAGGCGGTTGGCGGCGATTGTGTTGGGCACGTTCGTCGACTTGATCGAGACCTTGAAGTTGGTGAACTCGAGGCTCTCCATCAGCTCCACGAACTCGACCGCGGCGGAGACGAGCGCCTCGACGGGGGCCTTCCGCTCGAGCTCGTGCAGGTGCTTGGGCAGCGAGCCGGAGTTGACGCCGATCCGCATCGGCACGCCCTTCGCGTTCGCC
>CAZARJ010000036.1:0-11692 GCA_964487515.1 uncultured Conexibacteraceae bacterium
GCCCCCCCCCGGCCGGGGGGGCGGGGGGGGGGCCCCCGCCGCGGGCGCCCGGGGGGCCTTCCGGGGGTTCGCCGCCGGGAGGCTGGGGGGTGGGGGGCGCCGGCGTTCCGGGGCCCGGCCCGAGCGAGCGGGAGCGCGGCACGAGGTGCCCGCCGGGTCCCGGATGCCGGCGGGCCGGGGCGCGAAGCGGGAGGCACGCCGCGACCGCGAAGATGGCCGCCAGTGACCTGGATCATCGTCGCGATCTTGGTCTCCGCCGGCGCGGGGATCCTGGCCGAGCGCCGGCTCCCCGAGCGGGCCGGGGCGGCATCGCGGCGGGCGCTCGTCTGGATCCTCTACCTCGTCCTGCCGCCGGTCACCTTCTTCAACCTGGTCCACGTCGAGTTCGACGCGGACCTGGGCGGGGGAATCGCGCTCGCCTGCCTGGCGACGGCGCTCGCGGCGCTCGGCGTCTGGGCCGTCTCGGCGCGCTTCCTCGACCTGCGCCGCGAGCAGACCGGGGCCGTGATCACCTGCACCCTGGTCGCCAACACGGCCTACCTCGGCTACCCGCTGGTCGCGGCGCTGCTCGGACTCGACCGCGTCCCCGAGGCGGTCGCCTACGACGTCGCGGTCGGCGGCCCGGCGCTGCTCTTCGGCGCCTTCGCCGCCGGGGCCGCCTTCGGGACCCGCGCGGGCACCGGGGCGCGCGAGCGCACCGGCGCCTTCTTCGCCCGCAACCTGCCTCTCTACGCGGCCCTGCTGGCGCTGATCGCGCCCGGCGCCTGGGCGCCCGACATCCTCGTCGACGCCTCGCGCATCGTCGTCGTCGCGATCCTCCCGGTCGGGTTCTTCGCGGTCGGCGCGGCGCTGATGGAGGACGCGCGCCCCGCCGGGCTGCGCCTGCCGCCCGCGCTGAGCCGCGCGACCGCCGTCGTGATCGGCGGCAAGCTCCTGCTGCTGCCCGCCCTGCTCGTCCTCGTCTCCCTGCCGCTGATCGATCTGCCCCGCACCTATCTGCTGCAGGCGGCGATGCCGACCGGCCTCAACTCGATGATCGTCGCCCACGCCTACGGGCTCGATCTGCGCACGACCGCCGAGGCGATCACCTGGACGACCACGATCGTCGTCGTCGCCGTGCTGCTCGGCGGGCTCCTCCCGGTCTGACGCCGTCGCGGAGGGAAAAGTTCACACCGATGCTGCTCCGGCTGGCATACTGGCCGATATGCCGCGGCAGTTCACGAAGCCTGGAAAGTACGCGGCGGGGGCTTCCAGATCCGATGGGGGCGGCAACCCGTCGCTCGCCACGATCGCCTACAACCAGCTCCGCGACGCGATCCTGCGCGGCGAGCTGCGTCCCAATCAGCGCCTCGTCGAGCTCCAGCTCGCGGAGTGGCTGGAGCTCAGCCGCACCCCGGTGCGCGAGGCGCTCGGGAGGCTCGCCTCCGACGGGCTCGTGCTCAGCGAGCGCCGTGGCTGGACGGTCCGCGACTACTCGCCCGAGGAGGTGAGCGCGATCCATGAGGTCCGGGCCGCTCTCGAGGGCATGGCGGCCTTCCTCGCCTGCCGACGCGGCAGCGACGAGGACATCGCGCGGATCGTCGCCTTTCACAAGCGGCAGGACAGAAACGGCTTGACATCGCCACCGGCGGACTATCTGGTCGAGTACAACGAGACCTTTCACCAGTCCGTCGTCGCCGCCGCGGGCAACGAGCGGCTCGAGGACCTGAACCGCAAGAACCGGGAGTTCTTCTTCAACTACCGGATCGCGAAGGTGTTCACCGAGGCCGATGCCCAGGCCTCGATCGCGGGCCACGACAGGGTCGTCGACGCCCTCGTCGTCCGCGACGCGGAGCGCGCCGAGCAGGCGATGCGGGACCACATCCTCAGCGCCCGCGACCTGATAATCAGGAAGCTCTACTAGGCCCTTCGCGAGCCCTGGCCGCCCGGCCTCCCGTGCGGTGTGCAGCCGCCGCCGGCCCCGTTGCGGCTGCCCGGAAATCCCGGTTGCGATGCGGGTTTCCGTTGAATACTTGACAGTATACGAAGCTGCATATAGGGTGCGGAGAATCGCAACGACGGGCCGCCAGACGGCCCGCCGGTCCAAAGGAGGAGAGGGACTGTGCTGAGAATGACCATGCGGGCGATCTGTGCCGTCGTGTTGACGCTTGCCTTGGCAGCGTTCGTGGGCGCGTGCGGGTCCGACGACGAAGGGGACTCGGGCGGGGACACCGAAGCGAGCGCTCCGGCCGTCAACCCCGACCTGAAGGGCGAGATAACGATCGGGGGCGCGTTCCCGACCACGGGAGACAGCGCCACCATCGGAGAGGACCAGGCACGCGGGGCGGAGCTCGCGGTCGAGAAGATCAATGCCGGCGATGGCGTCCTCGGCAAGAAGCTCAAGGTGGCCGTCGAGGACACCCAGAGCGACACCGTGAGCGCCGTGCAGGCCGCACGCAAGCTCGTCACCGTGGACAAGGTCCCGCTGGCGGTAACCGAGTACATCTCTGCCCGCACGATCGCCGCCGGCAAGTACCTGCAGAAGGCGGGCGTCGTGCACATCAACCCGGGCTCGTCCTCGCCCGACGCGGCGAAGATCGGCGACTACTCGTTCGCGTCGATCGCGCTCGACAACATCGCGGGCGAGTTCGCGGCGCAGACGCTTTACGACGCGGGCTACACCAAGATCGCCTTCCTGGGGCCGAACAACCCCTATGGCGCCGAGTTCGCGCGGGTGATCGACCAGAAGTTCACCGAGCTGGGCGGCGAGATCACCGAGTCGATCCTCTACAGCGAGGGCGAATCGACCTATCGCTCTGAGCTTGAGCGACTGCAGAGCTCGGAGCCGGAGGCCTACGTCTACGCCTCCTACGTCCCGGACACGATCACGATCAACGAGGAGGCCTACGAGCTCGGGATTGACCCCTCGTCGCTGTACGGCATCTACCTCTCGATCGACATCGAGGACGTGGACCCGGCGGCGATCACCGGCCAGCACGGTCAGGATCTGACCTACGCGGGCCCGCTCGGCGACGAGTACACCGAGGCCTACGAGAACAAGTACGGCGAGACGCCGACGACTCCCTACAGCGCCTACGTCTACGACGCGGTGCTGATGGCGGCGCAGGCGATCAACGAGGCCGGCAGCGACGACCCCGACGCGATCCGCGACGCGCTGTCGAAGATCGGCCAGAGCGACGGCTTCGAGGGCGCCACCGGGCAGATCAAGCTGGATGACAACGGCCAGCGGATCGACCAGAAGTACGGCCTCTTCGAGGTCGATGACGCCGGTGAGATGCAGGAGGTCGACTCGATTCCCGGACCCGGGAACTGAGGCCGGCCGGAACGGGTAACGCGAGCGCACGACGCCATGGGCGAGGTCCTCTTCGAGACGCTGATCGTCGGCTCCGAGCTGGCGCTGGTGGCGGTCGGGATGACCTTGGTCTTCGGCGTCGTGCGCTTCGCGAATATCGCCCAGGTCGAGTTCGCGACCCTGGGCGCCTACGGGACGCTGCTGGCCGGCGGCGTGCTCGGGGGCGCCCTGTTCTTCGACGCGCTGATCAGCGTGGTCGCCGTGGCGGGTGTCGCCCTGGCGATCTACCACCTGATCTTCGTGCGGCTGCTGCAGCGGTCGGCGGCGACCGCGATGATCGGCTCGCTGGCGCTGTCGCTGGTGATCCGGGCGGTGATCCAGACGATCGCCGGCCCCCAGCCGCAGAAGCTCGACCTGCCGCTCGAACGCGGCAACGAGATCCTGGGCGCGCTGGTCACGCCGAGCCAGATCCAGATCATCGTGATCGCGATGGTCGCCCTGGCGGCGCTGCTCGCGCTCATCCACCTGACCCCGCTGGGGCGCTCCATCCGGGCCACCGCCGCCAACCCGGCCCTCGCCGCGGCGGCCGGGATCAACGTGCAGCGGATCACCAACGTCGCCTGGCTGATCGCCGGCGCGACCGGCGCGCTGGGCGGCGTGCTGCTGGCGATCGACAACCAGGTCAGCCTCGACATGGGCTTCCAGGTCCTGCTGCCGGTGTTCGCGATCGCGATCCTCGGCGGCTTCGGGTCCGTGGGCGGGGCGGTGCTCGCCTCCTACGTGCTCGCCTTCGCCGAGAGCCTCGTCCTGCGGATCGACTTCGGCGCCCTGGTGGGCTCGTCGAGCGCGATGCTCGAGACCGGCTACCGGCCGGCGGTCGGGTTCGTGATCCTGATCCTGGTCCTGCTGGTGCGCCCGCAGGGGATCTTCGGAAGGCAGGCGCGCAGTGCTTGACTTCCTGATCGGCGTCGGCGTGGTCGCGGCCCTCTACGGGGTGCTCGCCGTGTCGCTCAACCTGCAGGCCGGCGTGACCGGGCTGCTCAACTTCGGCCTCGTCGCCTTCTTCGGGATCGGGGCCTACGCGACCGGCATCGCGAGCATGCACGACTTCCCCTGGGAGCTGGCGATCCTGATCGGGATGGCGGTGGCGGCGCTGGCCGGCGCCGGCGTCGGGCTGCTCGGCCGGACCCTCGGCGCCGAGTACTGGGCGATCGCCACCCTGGCGCTCGCCGAGCTGGTGCGGCTCGTCGCCCTGAACAGCGACGGGATCACGAACGGGCCCGACGGGATCATCACCGTGCAGCCGTTCTTCGGCAGCTTCAGCACGAGCACCCAGGACCTGCTCTGGCTCGCGCTCGCGCTCGCCGTCCTCGCGGTCTGCGCGCTGGTCGCGGTGCGGATCACGGAGACGCAGTTCGGGCGCGTCCTGCGGATGGTGCGGGAGCAGGAGTCGCTCACGGCGTCGCTCGGCCACGACGTGGTCGGAGCGAAGGTGCGCGTGATGGCGATCAGCGCCCCGATGTGCGCGCTCGCGGGCTCGCTCTACACCCACTACATCACCTTCATCGGCCCGCAGGAGCTGGCGCCGTTCGCGACCTTCCTCGTCTGGACGATGATCGTCGTCGGCGGTCTCGGGAGCGCCCGGGGCGTGATCCTGGGCGCCTTCGTGATCCAGCTCCTCTACGAGGTGACGCGCTTCATCGACGACGTCACCGGCATCGCCGCGGAGAGCGCCGGCGGGATCCGGATCCTCGTCGTCGGCGCGGCCCTGCTGGCGGCGCTGATGTTCCTGCCCGGCGGCGTGATCCCCGAGCGGCTGCGGAGGCTCCATGCTCACGGCTGAGGGCGTCGCCAAGCACTACTCGGGGATCACGGCCCTCGCCGACGTCAGCATGGAGGTCGAGGCGGGCGAGATCGTGGGGCTGATCGGCCCCAACGGCTCGGGCAAGTCGACGCTGCTCTCGGTCCTGTCGGGATTCGTCCGCCCCGACTCCGGGACGGTCGCCCTCGACGGCCGGCGCATCGACCGCAAGCGGCCCTGGGACGTCGCCGGGATGGGCATCCGGCGCACCTTCCAGCTCCCCGCCCAGCCGGAGCGGATGACGGTCCTGGAGACGATGCTCGTCGGGGCCGACCTGAGCCGCGGGGCGACGATCCGCGACAGCCTGCTGCGTCCCGCGAGCGTGCGGCGCGAGCAGGACGAGGCGATCGAGCGCGCCCGCGGGCTGCTCGACGAGCTCACCCTGCTGGGGCACGAGCACGAGGCCGCGGGGTCGCTGTCGGGCGGCCAGCAGAAGCTGCTCTCGCTCGGGGTCGCGCTGATGGGGGAGCCCCGGGTGCTGCTGCTCGACGAGCCCACCGCCGGCGTCCACCCGCGCCTGCGCAAGACGCTCGTCGCGCGGCTGCGGGCGGTCAACGAGGCGGGCACCGCGCTGGTGATCGTCGAGCACGACATGCGCTTCGTCAGCGATCTCTGCGCGCGCGTCTACGTGCTCGACAAGGGATCGGTCGTGACCTGCTGCACGCCGGCCGAGCTGACCGGCAACCAGCGCGTGGTCGAGGCCTATCTCGGGACCAAGGCCCCGCCCGCCGGGATGGCTCGCGCCGGGGCTGGGGACGCGGACCCGAGCCGGGGGAGGGTGCGGACGTGATCGAGGTACGCGACGTCGAAGCCGGATACGTGGCCGACGCACCGGTCCTCAAGGGCGTCTCGCTCGACGTCGCCGAGGGCGAGATCGTGACCATCTTCGGCCCCAACGGCTCCGGCAAGTCGACCCTGCTGAAGACGGTCATGGGCTATCTGCGGCCGAGCGCCGGCGAGATCCGGATCGAGGGCGAGCCGATGGGCCGGGTGCCGGTGCACGAGCGGGCGATCGAGCACGGCATCGGCTACGTGCCGCAGCTCGACAACGTCTTCGCGCCGCTGACCGTGCGCGAGAACCTGGAGCTCGGCGGCGCGCGCCTGTCGCGCAAGGCGCGCCGCGAGCGCATCGCGGAGCTGGTCGAGCTCTACCCGATCCTCGGCGAGCGCCTGCGCCAGCGCGCCGACTCGCAGTCCGGCGGCGAGCGGCAGATGCTGGCGACCGCCCGCGCCCTGATGACCCGCCCGCGCTGCCTTCTGCTGGACGAGCCCTCCGCCGGCCTCTCGCCGCTGATGCTCGAGCAGGTGTTCTCGATGCTGGGCGAGCTGCGCGAGCGCGAGGGCATCACGATCCTGCTCGTCGAGCAGAATGCCGCCGAGTCGCTTCGCGCCTCCGACCGCGGCGTCGTGCTGGTGCTCGGCGAGGTGGCGCTGAGCGGCCCCGCCAACGAGCTTCTCGATGACCCCCGGATCGCCGAGCTCTATCTCGGCGGCATCCCGGAGACGGACGCGCCGGGGGATCCGGACGGGCCCGCGAGCCCGTCCCCTGTAGGCAAGACCCCACTGACCAGGAGGAGTTGAGGACGATGGAGGCGACGGCAACGAAGGTGAGGCAGTCGGAGCCGAGCGGGGACGCGACGACGGACGCGACGACGGACGAGACGACCGTGTACCGGGCCCGCAAGGGCCAGGTCGGGTACGGATTCTCGATCGGGATCCTGATGCTCGAGTGCAACATCCCGTTCGTCCCCGGGGACGTCGGGAACGCTTCGACCTACGACTTCCCGGTCCAGTTCCAGCTCGTCCCCGGGGCGACCGGCGAGGCGGTCGTCGGGCGCCAGGACCCGGCGCTGACCCCGGAGTTCGTGGCCGCCGCCAAGCAGCTCGAGGCGCAGGGCGTGCGGGCGATCACTGGCGACTGCGCCTACATGGGCGCCTACCAGCACGCGGTGACCGAGGCGGTCGAGATCCCGGTCTTCATGTCGAGCCTGATGCAGGTGCCGATGGTGCTCTCGATGCTGCGACCGGAGGACAGGCTCGCCGTCCTGGTCGCCAACGGCGAGACGGTCAGCGACCGCCTGCTGGAGCCAGTGGGAATCGTCGGGTCCGTCGCCGAGCGCTGCGTCTTCCGCGGCCTCGAGGATCGCGAGCACTTCCGCTCCGTCTGCCTCGACGACGGGGGCGTCATCGACGTCGCGCGGATGGAGGCCGAGATGGTCGCCACCGCCCGCGAGGTGGTCGCCGACGACCCGGCGATCAAGGCCTTCCTGTTCGAGTGCTCCGACATGCCGCCCTACTCGGCGGCCGTCCAGCGGGCGACGGGGCTGCCGGTCTTCGACTGGATCGGCTTCATCAACTACGTCCACCACGCCGTGGTGCGGACGCCATACGGCGGCTTCTTCTAGGCCGCCGACGACTGCCAACCAACGATCGAAGGGATGTGAACGCGATGCCGAACGCCAAGATCGAGACCCTGAACCCCGAGAGCCTCGGCGATTTGGGCCTGCCCTACTCGCAGGGGGTCGTCGCCGGCGGCCTCTGCTACGTCGCCGGCCAGGTCGCCCTCGACGCCGAGGGCAACGTGATCGCGCCGGGCGACGCGGGCGCGCAGACGACGGCGACCCTGGAGCGCGTCGAGGCCGTCCTCGCCGCCGCCGGCGCCTCGCTCGAGGACATCGTCTCGGCCAACGTGTTTCTGACCGACGACGCGGACGCGGCCGCCTTCAACGCCGCCTGGGCGGAGAAGTTCGGCGATCACATGCCGACCCGGGCCGCGGTGCGGGCCGGCCTGCTGCTCGACGGCCTGGTGGTCGAGATCCAGGCGATCGCGATCCTGCCGGCCTGAGCGGGCTGGGCGGGAAGGCAGAGAGGAGGCAGAGGATGCGAGTGCTCGTGCTCGGCGGCGGCGTCATCGGGGTCACCACCGCCTACGAGCTGGCGAAGGACGGCCACGAGGTCACCGTGGTCGAGAAGCAGCAGCGGCTGGCCCAGGACGCGAGCTCCGGGAACGCGGGGCTGATCGCCCCCGGCCACTCCTACTCGTGGGCGTCGCCGGCCGCCCCGCGGATGATGCTGGAGTCGCTGCGCGGCAAGGCGACGGCGATCCGGGTCAAGCCGCGGCTCGACCCGGCGCTGATCGGCTGGGGGCTGCGCTTCCTGCGCGAGTGCCCCCGGCCGCGGGCGGAGGCGAACACCCTGATCAAGCTGCGCCTCTGCCGCTACAGCCGCGACCGGCTGGAGGCCCTGATGCGGGAGGAGTCGATCGAGATGGTCCCCTCCGGCCGCGGGGTCATCTACCTCTACCGCGATCCCGAGGAGCTCGATCTCGCCTACCGCAAGTCGGAGCTGCTGCGCAGCCACGGCGAGGACCAGAGCGTGATCGACGCCGACGAGTGCGTGCGGCGCGAGCCCGCCCTGGCTCCCGTCAAGGACCTGATCGCGGGAGCGGTGTTCGGCAAGCGGGACTTCTCCGGCGACTCGGAGTGGTTCACCAACGAGCTCGCCGAGCGCTGCCGCGGTCGCGGGGTCGAGATCAAGCTCGGCACCGCGGTCCACCGGCTCGAGACGTCCGGGGACCGGATCACGGGCGCGGTCTGCGACGGCGGGACCCTGAGCGCCGACGCCTACGTCCTCGCGCTGGGCTGCGACAGCCCGGCGGTGGCGCGCACGGTCGGGCAGCGCCTGCCGATCTACCCGGCCAAGGGCTACACGGCCACCTTCCCGATCGAGGATCGCCACGAGCCGCCGGAGCTGGGCGGCGTGGACGAGGCGACCCTGGTCGCCTGGGCCAACTTCGGCGACCGCCTGCGGATGAGCTCCACGGCGGAGTTCGCGGGCCACTCCCGCAGCTGGAGCGAGCGCGACTTCTCGAACATCTTCGCGATGGCGAAGGCGATCATGCCCAACGCGGCCGACTACTCGCGGGGCACGTTCCGCGCCTGCCTGCGGCCGATGTCGCCGGGCGGGCCGCCGATGATCGGCCGCGCCAGGCACAGCAACCTGATCTACAACACCGGCCACGGGCACATGGGCTGGACGATGTCCTGCGGCTCGGCGCGCGTCGCCGCCGACCTGCTGGCCGGGAAGCGCCCCGACATCGATGCGGCCGGACTGGAGGTCCTCTGATGGCAGCGCGCACGAAGCAAGCCGAGCCCACCGCCCCGCTGACCGGCGAGGTGCGGGCCGAGGCCCCCGAGCCGCTGCAGCTCCTGGCGCCGGACGGGGAGCTGGTCTCCGGATACGAGAGCGACCTGAGCGACGAGGAGCTGGTCGGAGCGCTGCGCATGATGATGCTCTCGCGCGCGACCTGCGAGCGCGCGGTCAGCCTGCAGCGGCAGGGGCGCCTGGGGACGGTCGCCACGCCCGACGGCCAGGAGGCGGCGATCGTCGGCTCGGCGATGGCGCTGGACCCCGAGCGGGACTGGATCGCGCCGACCTACCGGGAGCTCCCCGCGATGCTGCAGATCGGCCTGCCGCTGTGGCGGTTCCTGCTCTACTACCGCGGCCACCCGCTCGGCGGCGCCGTGCCCGAGGGGGTCAACCTGCTGCCCGTCCAGATCGCGCTCGCGACCCAGGTGCCGCACGCTGTCGGGCTCGCCTGGGGGCTCAGGCAGCAGGGATCCGACGGCGCCGTGCTCGCCTACTTCGGCGAGGGGGCGTCCTCGGAGGGCGATGTGCACGAGGCGATGAACCTGGCCGGGGTGCGGAAGGCGCCCGTGGTCTTCCTGCTTCAGGACAACGGCTGGGCGATCTCGACCCCGGTCAGCAAGCAGACGGCCACGAGCTCGTTCGCCCTGCGCGCGCCCGGCTACGGGTTCCCCGGCGAGCTGGTCGACGGTAACGACCTGTTCGCCGTCTACGAGGCGACGAGGCGCGCCGTGGATCGGGCCCGGGCCGGGGAGGGGCCGACCCTGATCGAGGCCCGGACCTACCGGCTCGCCCCGCACAACACCTCCGACGACAACAAGCGCTACATCGAGCCCGACGAGCTCGAGCGCGCGCAGGCGAACGACCCGCTGCCGCGGCTGCGCGCCCAGCTCGAGGAGCGGGGGCTGATCGACGACGAGCGCGAGGCGGCGATGCGGGAGGAGATCGCGGCGGAGATCGCCGAGGCGATCGAGCGGATGGAGAGCGAGGCCGCCGAGCTGCCGCTCGCGCCGCTCTACGACAACGCCTACGCCGATCCCCCGGCGCGGCTGCTGCGGCAGCGGCGCGCGGCGCTCGGCGAGGAGGGAGACGGCTGATGGCGGTCATGAGCATGATCGAGGCGATCCGGACCACGCTCGGCGACGAGATGGAGCGCGAGGAGCGCGTGGTGCTGCTCGGGCAGGACATCGGGGTCAACGGCGGCGTCTTCCGCGCCACCGAGGGCCTGCAGGAGCGCTTCGGCGCCGACCGCGTGGTCGACATGCCGCTCGCCGAGGGCGTGATCGTGGGCTCCGCGGTCGGGCTTGCGCTCAGCGGTCTGGTCCCGGTGCCGGAGCTGCAGTTCCTCGGCTTTGGCTCGCTGGCGTTTCACCAGATCGAGGGCCAGGTGGCCCGGATGCGCTCGCGCTCGGCCGGCCGCTTCGAGATGCCGATGGTGATCCGGGCCCCGTTCGGCGGCAACGTCCGCACCCCGGAGCTGCACTCCGACGCGCACGAGGCCAAGTACACGGGCTCGCCCGGGATCAAGGTGGTCATGCCCGCCACGGCGGCCGACGCGAAGGGCCTGCTCACGACGGCGATCCGCGACCGCGACCCGGTCCTCTTCTGCGAGCCGCTGCGCGGCTACCGCCTGCAGAAGGACGAGGTGCCCGAGGGCGAGCACGCGGTCCCCTTCGGCTCCGCGCGCGTCGCCCGGGAGGGCACGGACGTGACCGTCGTGGCCTGGAGCGCGGCCGTCAACCTCGCCGTCCAGGCGGCCGACCGGGCCGAGGCGGAGGACGGGATCTCCTGCCAGGTGCTCGACCTCCGCACCCTCGTCCCGCTCGACGAGGAGGCGCTCGTGGAGGCGTTCGCGCGCACCGGGCGCGGCGTCGTGCTGCACGAGGCCTCGCTCACCTCCGGCTTCGGGGCCGAGGTCGTCGCGACCGTCCACGAGCACGCGTTCTGGGCCCTCGAGGCCCCGATCGAGCGGGTGGCGGCGCCGGACGTGCCCTACCCGATCGGCGCGATCGAGGAGCGCTACGTCCCCGACGCCGGCGCCGTCCTCGCCGCGATCCGCCGGGTCACGGAGGTGGCGGGCTGATGGCGTTCGAGTTCCGCCTCGCCGACATCGGCGAGGGCATCGATTCGGCCGAGGTGGTCGAGTGGCACGTGGCCGTCGGCGACGAGGTGCGCGAGGACCAGCCGCTTGCCGACATGCAGACCGACAAGGCGATCGTCGCCATGCCCTGCCCGACTGACGGCGTCGTGCTCGAGCTGCGCTGGCAGGTCGGCGACATGGTCCCGGTCGGCGAGGTGCTGGCCGTCTTCGGCGACGCCTCCGAGCTCGGCGACGGCGCGCCGGCGTCCGGGGACGGCGCGTCCGCGGACGGCGCGCCCACCGACGCCGACGC
>CAZARJ010000037.1:0-11532 GCA_964487515.1 uncultured Conexibacteraceae bacterium
GGCAGATCGCGTCGGTCTCGCGGATCGAGGCCAGGAACTGGTTGCCGAGCCCCTCGCCGGCGTGCGCGCCGCGCACCAGCCCCGCGATGTCGTGGACCTGAAGCGACTCGTGGACGACGGGATCGGAGCCGAGCAGCGCGGCCAGGCGGTCGAGCCGCTCGTCGGGGACGGGAGCGATCGCCACGTTCGGCTCGATCGTCGTGAACGGGTAGCCGGCGGCCTCCGCCCCGGCGCTGGTCAGCGCGTTGAAGAGGGTCGACTTGCCGGCGTTCGGCATGCCCACGATCCCGACCTTCACTGTGCGTCCTCCGCGGCCGGCTCGGCGGGTGGCGCGGACGCGGCTCCGCGCCGCTCGGCGGGCAGCGGCCAGAGGGCGCCGATCGCGAGGCCGAGAGTCGCGCCGGCGAGCACGTCGGAGGGGTAGTGCATGCCCAGATAGGGGCGCGTAAGGCAGACGGCTCCGGCGAGGCCGCAGAGCGCGGGCCGGGCGCGCGGGGAGACGCGTCCAAGGGCGACGGCCGCGGCCACCGAGGAAGTGGAGTGGGCGGAGGGGAAGGAGAGCTTGCTCGGGGCGCGGCTCAGCGGCGGGTGATCCTCGAGTAGCGGGCGCTCGCGACCGACCGACAGCTTCAGCGCGTAGTTGATCGCGACGGCCACCGGCGCCGCCGCACCCGCGCGAAGCCAGCGCGTCCGACGCTCGGGGCGCAGCGCGGCGCCGGCGAGCGCCAGGCCGAGCCAGCCGGAGCCGAGCTCGCCGAAGGTGCCGAGTCCCTGCGCGACGCGGTCGCGAACCGGGGTGTGTGCGCGGGTGCGGAGCGCGACCAGGGCGCGTTGATCGGCGCGGCCCAGCGCCTGCAGGACGCGGATCAGCGGGTTGCGCCGCGCGGCGATGCGGCGCTCGATGCGCCGCCTGCGCAGCCGGGCGGGCGCCGCCCGCAGCCTCTGTGGTCGCTCAAGCACGGCGAGGGAGGATAGGTGGGACAACGAGCTCGAAGCCGTTGCGCTCCACCCGGAACTCGATCCGGCCGTCGCGATCGAGATCGTGGACGGCAACGATCTCGCCGTCCAGGTTCACGGCCTCGCCGCGATCCAGCTCCACGGTGACCGTCCGGCAGCGCGAGTGCCGGACGTCGTCCTGCTTCTCGAGTGCGCCCGCGCGCAGGGCCAGGGCGTGGCCGGCGAGCCGGATCCGGCCGCGATCGGGGATCACGCTCACGTCGAGCTGCCCATCCGTGGCGTCGGCGCGGAGCTCGGAGCCGCCTCCGAAGGCACCCCCGCTCGCCACCGAGACCTGCCACGCCCGGCCCTCGTGGATGACCTCGGAGCCGCCCGTGACGCGACAGTGGATCGGCTTCGCGAGCAGCCCGGCCCGCAGGGCGCCGATCGGATAGGCGAGCGCGCCCAGGGCGCCCTTCAGGGTGTGCGCCCGGCGGGCCGCGCGCGGGGCGAGGCCGGCCGAGGCGACGTTCACGAACGGCCGCGACTGGATGAAGGCGATCTCCAGCGAGCGCCGACGCTCGCCGCTCGCGGCCAGCTCACAGGCCTCATCGAGATCCGCGGGCAGCCCGTGGCGGGCGGCGAAGTCGTTCGCGGTCCCGGTTGGGATCACCGCCAGCGGCAGGCCCGCGCGACCCGCGGCCTCGGCGACGGCGCCGAGCGTGCCGTCGCCCCCGGCGACCGCCAGGCGCTCGGCGCCCGAGGCCGCCGCGGCGCTGATCCGGTCGAGGCCGAAGCTCTCCACGGCCACGCCCCGGCGACGCAGCAATGCCGCGACATCGGGCCCGCGACCACCGCCGGAGTCAGGGTTGGCGATCAGGGCGATCGAGCGCACGGAGAGCAGGCTAGACGACTGATTTCCCGCACGAAACCGACCTTTTCTGCGCTGCAGAACGAAAAGGTCGGTCTCGTGGGCCGGGCCCTTGCCCTTCACCGATCCGCCCCGCACCCCGGCGGTCCCGTGTTCGCGCCGGGCCCCGGGCCTCGGGCTCGGCGCCCCGGGCTCCGCGCCAATGCTGATCCGCCCGCGCGCCGGTGATCTCGTGCTCGCCCTGGGCCCCGAGCGCCGCGCCCCCGCGTCGGCTGCGCGGTCGCGGCTCGGGCCGCCCGTCGCCTGCGAGAATCGGCACTGTGCCGGTGCGGGCCGACAAGCGCATGGTTCCCGGCTTCGAGCACCGTCCGGGGCACCATTGCGGGTCGACCGCGCTGCGCAACCTGCTCGACTTCCATGGTGCCGAGGTCTCCGAGGAGCTCGCGTTCGGGCTCGGCGCCGGGGCGTGCTTCTTCTTCGTCAGCGGCGAGGGGCTGTCCCCGAGCCGATTCACCAACGGGCGGGCGGGGCGGCTGGAAGAGGGGTTCCTCGAGCTCACCGCCGCGCCGCTGCGGCTGCGCACCGAGGACGATCCCGGCCGCGCCTGGGAGCTGGCCCGTGGGGTCGTCGACGACGGTCGGCCGGCGCTGCTGATCACCGACCTCTACCACCTCGAGTACTACGGCAACTCGGCCCACTTCCCGGGCCACGCGGTCATCCTGGCCGGCTACGACGACGAGCGGGCATACCTCGCCGACACCTCCTTCGAGGAGTTGCAGTCGACCTCGCTCGCGAGCCTCGCCGCCGCCCGCCATGAGCGTCACCCCTTCTACCCGCTCGCCGGCCACATGGTCGACGTGCCAGGACGGGCGCCGAGCGTGGCGGAGCTGCGGGCCCATGCACCGGCTGCCATCGAGCGCGCCGCGCGCGAGATGCTCGAGCCGGGGGCCATCCACGGCGATCCCGGACGCGCCGCGGTCCAGGGCCTGCCGGCGCTGCGGCGCTTCGCCGCCGAGATCGGCTCCTGGCCCGAGGCCGCCGCTGACTGGGCCTGGTGCGCGCGCTTCACCTACCAGGTGATCGAGCGACGGGGAACCGGCGGGGGCAACTTCCGCGCCCTCTACGGGCGTTTCCTGGAGGAGGTCGGTCGGTCCGAGGCCGCTGCCCTCTCCACCCGCGCCGCCGCCCTCTGGAGCGAGCTCGCCGCGCAGCTCCACGCCGCCAGCGAGAGCGATCCCGACCCCGCCCGCTGGACGGCGATCGCCGCCGGCGCCGAACGCATTCTCGACGCCGAGCAGCACCTCTGGGAGCACCTCGCAACCGCACCGGCGCCCCGTCCCTGACCGCGAACCCAACGGGGGGCGTCATATGCGCGCTCGCGGTTGGGTTCACCCGACGGGTCTGCCCGGGCGTCTACTGCGAATCCAACGTTGGGGGTCATATTCGCGCCCCCGGATGGGTTCAAGGCGGACACGCCCGGGGGCGAGCTCACATGATCCGGGCGTGGTGAGATCGCGACGGGTGGGGGGGGCGGCGTCCCGAGCGGTCACTGGGGACGAACAGTCCTGCATTGGCGACATCTCGTCGCCGGATCCAGTGCTCAGGCCGGCTTGCGGAGGCGGCTGAAGGAGCCGATCCAGGGGCCCGAGCGCTCCTCGAGCACGAGGCCGGCGTCGCGGCCGAGGCGCTCGACGGCGCCCGGCGTCGTGAAGTGGGGGTCGCCGAACAGCTCGCCGACGATCAGGCGCCCGCCGGGACGCAGCACGCGCGCGATCTCGGCCAGCGCCGCCTCGCGATCGGGGATCTCGCCGAGCACCGCGGTGAGGACGACCGCGTCCATCGAGCCGTCCTCGAAGGGCAGCTCGCGCGCGTCGCCGCGGGTCGGGGTGACGTTGCGGAGCCCGCGCTCGGTGACCCGCCCCATCACGTGGTCGAGCATCTCCTGCTGCAGGTCGAAGGCCTCGATCGTGCCGTCACCGACCCACTCGGCAAGGTCGAGGGTGTAGTAGCCGGTGCCGATGCCGAGCTCCATGATCCGCTCGCCGGGGCTGGGATCGAGCACCGCGCGCAGGCGGTCGCGGGTGATCAGCGGATGCGGCGCCTCGACCCAGAAGCGCTGGGAGTACGGGCAGGCCGAGGGGTTGCGCCGCCACCAGAGCGCCGCCGCGACGACGGCCGCAAGCGCCAGCAGCGCCCCCCGGCGAAAGATCAGAAGCCGACCTTGTGCTCGTCGCCCGCGGTGCGCACGAAGACGACCTCGCCGGCGTCGATGTCGACGGTGGCTTCCTCGGTCGCGAGCTGCAGCCAGCCGCCCTTCTCCAAGCTGCCGCGCAGCCGCTCGAGCTCCTTCGCCGCCAGCCGCAGGGCGATCACCTGGCCGCCGTCGAAGCCGACCTCGATCCGCTTCAGCTCGTCCGCCACGCTCAATGCCCCTCTGCGGGCTGGACGATCTCGGTCAGCACGGAACCGGTCGAGCGCGGGTGCAGGAAGGCGACTCGGCTATCGCGGATCCCGGTCCGGGGCTCGTCGTCGATCAGCTCGACGCCGCGCTCGCGCAGGGCGCTGAGCGTCGCTTCGATGTCATCCACCGCGTAGGCGACGTGGTGGAGGCCGGCGCCCTTGCGGGCCAGGAACTTGCCCACGGGCGTGTCGGGGCCGAGCGGGCTGAGCAGCTCGACGTGCCCGTCGCCGACGTCGAGCAGGACCGCCTCGACGCCCTGGGAGTCGACCCGCTCACGGTGCACGAGCGGCATCCCGAAGGCGCCCTCGTAAAGCTCGATCGCCCGGTCGAGATCCTCGACGGCGATGCCCACATGGTCGATCCGGCCGAACATCGAGCGCCAGTGTATTGGCCGCTTCCCCCGGCCGCTTCCGTGCGCGCGGCCCGCCCCCGCCTACGGCTCGCTCGCCTCGGCGGCGCCGGGCTCGCCACGGTGACCGACCGCGCCGCGCTCACCGTTTTGCCCTGCCGCGCGCGGTCCGTCATTCGCTCCCGGGCCCGCCGGCTCGAACGCGGTCACCGGGGCCTGCGACCGCGCGGCGGCCCCGGCCAGCTCGGCGATCTCGTCGCGCTCGATCACCTCGTTCTCGAGCAGCCGTTCGGCGATCGCGTCGAGCTCGGTCCGGTGCGCGGTGAGCAGCCCCTGCGCCCCCCGGTAGGCCTCCTCGGCGATCTCGCTCACCTCGTCGTCGCGCCGCTCGCGCATCATCTCGGAGACGTTCCAGTCGTCGGCCGGCACCTGGTGGGCGCGGATCGAGGTCCCCATCCCGTACTCGTAGACCATCTCGCGGGCGATCGCGGTGACCTTCGCGAGGTCGTCGGAGGCCCCGGTGGTCACGCGCCCGAAGACGATCTGCTCCGCGACCCGCCCGCCGAGCAGCACCTTCATGTAGTCGATCAGCTCCTCGCGCGATTTCAGGTAGCGGTCCTCCTCGGGCAGGTTGAGCGTGTAGCCGAGGGCCTTGCCGCGGGGCACGATCGAGACCTTCTGCACCCGGTCGACGCTCGGCAGCAACTCGGAGACGAGCGCGTGCCCTGCCTCGTGCCAGGCGACGACCCGCTTCTCCTCCTCGGTGATCACCTTGCGGCTCTGCAGCCCGGCGACGACCCGCTCAAAGGCGTTGTCGAAGTCGGCCTGGGCGATGAAGTCGCGCTTGTTGCGGCCCGCCTGGATCGCCGCCTCGTTGCAGAGGTTGCCCAGGTCGGCCCCGGTCAGCCCCGAGGTGTGCCGGGCGACGCGGCGCAGCTCGACGTCCTGGCCGAGCGGCTTGTCGCGAGTGTGCACGTCGAGGATCGCCTCGCGGCCGCGCAGGTCCGGCGGCGGCACGAAGACCTGGCGGTCGAAGCGACCGGGCCGCAGCAGCGCCGGGTCGAGCTTCTCGAGCAGGTTCGAGGCCGCCATCACGACGATGTTCTCGGAGGCCTCGAAGCCGTCCATCTCGACCAGGAGCTGGTTCAGCGTCTGGTCCCGCTCGCCGGAGACGTCGCTGCCGCGCGCCGCGCCGACCGCGTCGAGCTCGTCGATGAACAGGATCGACGGGGCGTGGTCGCGCGCCTCCTTGAACAGGCGCCTGATCCGCGCCGCGCCCAGGCCGGCGAACATCTCCACGAACGAGGAGGCGGACTGGCTGAAGAAGTTCGCCCCGGACTCGTGCGCGACCGCTTTCGCGAGCATCGTCTTGCCCGTCCCCGGCGGTCCGTGCAGGAGGATCCCCTTCGGCACCTTTGCGCCCAGCGACTTGAAGCGCTTCGGGTCGGAGAGGAACTCGACCACCTCGCGCAGCTCGTCCTTGGTGCCCTCGACGCCGGCCACGTCCTCCCAGCGCGTCCCGTCCCGCCGCGATGCCTTGATCTCCTGCGGCTTTGTCCGCGGCATCACCGACAGCATCCGGAACATGACGTAGATCAGCAGCGCGAAGAAGACCAGCATCAGCAGCGGGCTCCAGCGGTTGATCTCGTCGAGGATCTCGTCGACGCTCAGCAGCGCCGCGGGCAGGGCCGTCATCGCAACCCCATCGGCACGAGGGGGCCGGCGGCTTAGCCGCGTTCGGCGGCGAGCACGGCCTCGAGCGCGGCGACGCCGACCTCGAGCTGCTCGGCGCTGGGCTCCCGCGTGGCGATCAGCCGCTGGATCGCGTCCCCGGCGGCGTGCACGGCCCGGCCCAGGGGGGAGTCCGGCTCGCGCTCGGCGCGGACGAAGACTTCGACCGAGAGCGAGAGGCCGAGCAGCCCGCTCACCCCGCGCGCGATCCGCCCCGGCCGCTCGAGCAGCCGCTCGACGATCAACTGGCCCGCGGCCGAGAACACCATCATCGGGACGATCAGGTTTGAGCCGCAGCGGTGGTGCTCCTTGGGCACGTCGGCGGGGTCCGCGTCCTGCTCGTAGCCGGCGATCGCCTTGTGCTCAACCGCGTGGTAGTAGGCGAGGTCCGAGCCGCTCAGCGAGACCGCCGCCGGCAGCAGGCCGAGAACGAGGCTGGCCCCGTCGCGGAGCGGCGACGGCTTGCCGTCCGCGCCGCGGCGCAGCAGCCGCTCGGCCACCGAGCTGACGATCCCGGCGCCGATCACGCGCGGGTCCTCCATCGGCAGCCGCGCCGAGCGCACCTTGAGCCGGGCCAGCGGAACGACCGCAAAGCCCTCCGCGAGCCGCAGCGGCCCGCGCAGCAGCGGCACCGAGGCGAAGCGGTTGCCGCCGAAGTCCGGCTTCGGGCCCGAGGCGACCTCGATCGTCCCGTCCGCGGCCCGCGCCGCGGCCGCCCACGAGGTCGGCCCGTGGATCAGCAGCCCGTTGCGCAGCGCCATGCCGCCCAGGCGCAGCTTCGGCTCCGCGCTCGGGCCGGCCCCGTTCGCCGACGCCCCGTTGGTGGAGAGCCCGGGGACGCCCTCGACCGCGCCGGGTCCGCTCGCTTCCGCTCCTGCCATACGCGCGTCAGGTTACTTGGTGCCCGCCCGCCGCCCCGGCCGTCCGCGGATCGCAGCGCACGAGCTGGGCCGGATCAGGCTCACATGTGAGTCCAAGTCCATGCCAGTTTCCCCGGCGCGGGCTATCGCGGCCTGCGCTGGTACGTGCTTGGCCCGGATGCGGGCGAACCGTGCGCCACCTCTGCTCACCGGATGGGGCTGCCCGGGACCGTCCGCCCCTTCGTCCACCCTGAGCCTTGGATGAGCGAGCGGCTTTTCGACAGCGACGAGGAGCGTGGGGCCGGGCCGGGGGCGGAGGCCGCGCCGCTCGCCGTGCGCATGCGGCCGCGGGCGCTCGGGGACCTGGTCGGCCAGGAGCACCTGCTGGCGCCCGGGTCGGCGTTGCGGACGGCGATCGAGTCGGGGGAGCCGCACTCGATGGTCCTCTACGGGCCGCCGGGAACGGGGAAGACGACGATCGCGCGCATCGTCGCCGAGGCCGCCGCGGGTGCCTTCGAGGAGGAGTCCGCGGTGAACGCCGGTCGCGCCGAGGTGCGGGCGCTGCTCGGGCGCGCGGCCGAGCGCCTGCGCAGCGGCCGCCGCACCGTCTTCTTCCTGGACGAGATCCACCGCTTCAACAAGGCGCAGCAGGACGCCCTGCTGCCGGCGGTCGAGGACGGGCTCGTGACCCTGATCGGCGCGACGACCGAGAACCCGTTCTTCGAGGTCAACTCGGCGCTGCTCTCGCGCGCACAGATATATGAGCTGCGGGCGCTCGGGGAGGAGGCGATCCTCCAGTTGTTGCGTCGGGCCCTGTCCGACCCTGAGCGCGGTCTCGCCGACCCGCCGGCGGCAGATGACGAGGCCCTGGAGATGCTCGCCGCGCGCGCCGGCGGCGACGCCCGGGCGGCGCTGGGCGCGCTCGAGCGGGCGGCGCGGACCGTCGGCCCGAGCGGGCGCATCGACCTGGCGACGGCCGAGGACGCGCTGCAGCGCAAGGCGGTCCTCTACGACAAGGGCGGGGACCGCCACTACGACTTCGTGTCCGCCTGGATCAAGGCGACCCGCAACTCCGACGTCGACGCCTCGATCTACTACCTCGCGGCGATGCTCGAGGGCGGCGAGGATCCGCGCTTCATCGCCCGCCGGATGGTGATCTTCGCCTCCGAGGACATCGGCAATGCCGACCCACAGGCGCTGGTGGTGGCGACCGCGGCGGGGGCGGCGGTGGACCGCGTCGGCCTGCCCGAGTGCCGGCTCAACCTCGCCCAGGCGGCGGTCTACCTGGCGCTCGCGCCGAAGTCGAACCGCTCCTACGCGGCGCTCCTCGCCGCCGAGGCTCACGTCCGCGAGCACGGCGCCGCCGAGCCCCCGGGCCACCTGCGGGACTCCCACTACAAGGGGGCGAAGCAGCTCGGCCGCGGGGTCGGCTACCGCTACCCCCACGACGATCCCGGGGGCGTCAACGACCAGCCCGCGCTGCCCGGGGAGCTGGCGGGCGAGCGCTTCTACGAGCCCAGCGAGCGCGGCTTCGAGGCCCGGCTCGGCGAGCGGCTGGCGGCGCTGCGCAAGCGCAAGGGCGGCGGCGGGGAAGGCGCCGGTGACTAGGCGCAGCCCTGCGGCCGGCTCGCTCAGGTTGGAGCCCTTGCCTTGAGGCGGCGCGCCGTCGGCCAGGTGCGGCGCCGCGTCCCGGCTCGCCCTGCTACCTATTGAGCTGATGGCGAAGCTCGAATCGCTCAATCCGGCCACCGGCGAGACGGTCGGCTCGGTGGAGACGATCGAGCCGGACGAGGTGCAGGCCGTGGTCGACGACGTGGCGCGGGTGCAGCCGTTCTGGGCCCAGCTCGGCGCCGCCGCCCGAGCCCGCTACATGGCCCGCGCCGCGGAGCTGCTCGCCGACGACGCCGAGGAGGTCGCGCGCCTGCTCTGCTCCGAGCAGGGAAAGCCGATCACCGAGGCCTACACGATGGAGGTCGTGCCGACGATCGACGGCCTGCGCTGGATCGCCGAGCACGGCCCCGGGATCCTCGCCGACGAGCCGCTTTCGATGGGCCGCGGCCCGTTCGCCGGCAAGCGCGCGAAGCTGAGCTACGAGCCGCTCGGGGTGGTGGGCGTGATCGCGCCCTGGAACTACCCCTGGTCGATCCCCTTCGGCGAGGTCGCGATCGCGCTCATGGCCGGCAACGGGGTCGTGCTCAAGCCGGCCAGCCTGACGCCGCTGCTCGGGGAGCGGATCCGGATCGCCTTCGAGAAGGCGGGCGTCCCGGAGGGACTGGTCCGGGTCGTGCACGGCGGCGGCCAGATCGGGCGGGCGCTCTGCGAGGCGAGCACGAGGAAGATCTTCTTCACCGGCTCCGTGCCGGTCGGCTACGAGGTCGGGCGGGTCTGCGCGGAGCGGATGAAGGGCTCGGTGCTCGAGCTGGGCGGCAAGGACCCGGCGATCGTCTGCGCCGATGCGGAGCTGGAGACCGCGGCGGCGGGGATCCTCTGGGGCGGGTTCGCGAACGCCGGCCAGACCTGCTCGGGGATCGAGCGCGTCTACGTGGTCGAGGAGCTGGCCGAGCCGCTGCTGGAGCGGTTGCGCCGCGGTGCCGAGGAGCTGCCGGTCGGCGATCCGCAGCGGTGGGAGACGGCGATCGGGCCGATGGTCTCCGAGCGCCAGCACGCTCAGGTCCGCGAGCTGGTCGACGACGCGCTCGCCGCCGGGGCCGAGCGGATCTGCGGCGGCCCGGTCGAGATCCCCGGCTCACCCGGCTCCTACATCGCGCCGACCGTGCTCGCCGGCGTAACCCACGAGATGCGCATCATGCGGGAGGAGATCTTCGGCCCCGTGCTGCCGGTCGTCGTGGTCGCCGACGAGCGCGAGGCGGTCGAGCTGGCCAACGACTCGGACTTCGGCCTCGGCGCCTCGGTCTGGACGCGCAACCGCTTCAAGGGCGAGCGGATCGCGCGGCGGATCGAGTCGGGGATGGTCTGGATCAACGATCACTCCTACACCCACGGCGCGATCCAGTGCGCATGGGGCGGCGTCAAGGACTCGGGCCTGGGCCGCTCGCACTCGCGCCTCGGCTTCCTGGAGTGCGTCGAGCCGAAGACCGTGAGCTGGAGCTCTCCCCGTTTTCGCGACCCGTGGTGGCACCCTTACGACGAGACGCTGGGCCGGGCGATCCGCACTGGAACCGCGCTCCTCTACGGCAGCGGCTCCCGGATCGGCAGCCTGCGCGAGGGCGGCAGCTCCCTCCTCCGCGCCGGCATGCGCACCCTCCGCCCGCGCCGCTGAGTCGGAGCGCCTTCGAGCCGGCCGGTCCCGGGGATCGTGGCGTTGCCGACCGAGGCGACGGAGAGACTAAGCGCGCTGGGCCCGAAGCGGGACGCACGACGCGAGCCGTTCGAAGTCCGCATCCGCGTGCAGGAGGGTGACTCCCGAGCGCACGCACGGGGCCGCGATCAGGCAGTCGAGGCCACCGCGCAGAGATACGCCCGCGCGGCGAGCCCGGCGGCGAATCTCCGCCGCCAAGATGAAGTCACCGGGTGAGTCGAGCTCCAGGACTGGGAGCGCCCGCAGCCGCCGCTCGATCCGCCGGGCGGCCCGCTCGCCGGTCGCTCCCTGAAGCAGCTCGGTCAGGACGATCTCGCTGAGGACGATCGGTGCATCGTCGGCGAGCAGCCGTCGCAGCTCCAGGTGGGCGGGGGATCCGGTCTCCCGCAGTAGCTCCACCCAGACGCTGGTGTCAACCGAGATCGCGGTCACGACGCAGTTCCGCGAGATCGCCGGTCCAGCCGATTCCCTCGAGATCGAGGATCTCGCGCCGCCGGCCGCCGGCCACGAGCTCGCGCAGCGCGACGTCGACCGTTTCGCGCTTGGTCGACGTCCCGGCAGCACGCATCGCCTCGTCGATCAGCTCCTTGTCGATGACGATGTTGGTCCGCACGAACATGCAACGTACACATAATACTGTGTCGGAATACACAAATCTCTGAAACGAAAGGAACATCACCCAGGCGGACCTGGCGGCCGAGGCGGGCGTCTCGCGTCCCACGGTGCACGCGATCGAGGACGGCAGGCCGAGCCAGTTCGTCAGCTTGATCCGCGTCCTGCGCGCGCTCGGGATCGTCGGCCGGCTGCAGGAGCTGGTTCCCGAGGCCGAGCCGAGCCCGATCCAGATGCTCGAGTTGAAGGGCCGCGAGCGTCAGCGCGCCCGAGGCGCCAGGCGTTGGTGAAGGCGCGGGCGGGGGTTGGGCATCTAGCCTTGCTGCGTGGCCGAAGTTGCCCCTGAGCCCGCGCTGCGGGCGAGCGCGCTGAGCCTTGCCTACGGGGAGCGGT
>CAZARJ010000038.1:0-2381 GCA_964487515.1 uncultured Conexibacteraceae bacterium
GACGGGGTTCCCCGCGCCCGCCGCCCGGCGCGCGGTGGCCAGGGCGCCGCGCAGGCGCCTCAGGTCGGCGGGGGCCTGGGAGCGCAGGCGGCGCTCGAAGCTCCCGTCGAGCGCGCGCTCGGCCCGCTCCAGCGCGGCTTCGTCGGCGGCGCCGTCGAGCAGCAGCGCGCTGCGGGCGTCGAAGAGGCTGGTCCGGATCTGCTCGGCGACGTGCCAGGGCTCGCCCTGCCGGTCGCCCGTCGCCGCGGCGCTCTGGGCGGACGCGGGCAGAAGTGCGAGGGCGGCGAGGGCCGCGACGATTCCCGCCGCGGCCCTGACCGCCCGATGCGCGCTTGCCCGTGTCGGCTTCGTCGCTGCCTCCTACGCGTCCTGGAGCTCGATCCCGGCCCGCTTCGCGGCCTGGGTCACCTGCCCGGCGATCTCCTCGGCCCGGCTCTGCGCCTCCGAGCCGAGCGTGTCGGCGTCCTCGGCGGTGAACTTCTCGCCCTTCGCCTCGCGATCGCGCAGATCCTCGACGAAGCTCAGCAGCCCCTCGAGCTGGCGGCCGGTCTGTTTCGCCTGCTCGGGGTTGTCCTCGGCGATGATCGGCTCGATCTCGTCGTAGGTGAACGAGATGCCCTCGAGGATGTCGCAGATGTCGGAGAGCCGGGAGGCGGCGACGAAGCCCTCCTCCTCGGCGTCCTTGCCGGCGATGAAGCGCGAGCTCTTCCAGGCCTCGAAGTACTCGCTCATCGTCGGCGTCATGATCGTGATCGCGGTGAAGGCGTCCGAGGGGGTGGGCTCGAAGCCCTGCGCGTCGGCCTGTAGCGACTCGGCCTGCTCCTTGAACTCGCGCAGCGTCGCCACGTAGATGTCGGCGTCGGGGATCCCCTCGCCGAACTCGGCCTTGCCGTCGCCGTCCACGTCCTGCTTCACGTCGGCGAGCAGCTCCGGGTTGGTCCCGTAGAGGGCGGTCTCGGTGAGGAAGAAGAGGTTGCCCGGCTGCTTCATCTTCGTGCCGGACGGGGTGGTCAGGGTGAAGGAGACGGCGTTCTCCGGATCTGAGGCGTCGGAGCCGGCGTCGATGTCGACGTCGTACTGGGCGAGCCGCGGCACGCCGGCGACGATGCCCTCCATCTCCTCGTAGGCGGGGTTCGCCCGCACGAAGACGTCCTGGGAGTGGGCGAGCAGCTCGGCGACCCGCTTGCCGTCCTCCTTCATCAGCCGCTCGTAGTCGAAGTCGGCGGCCTCGGCGAGCGCGTAGTACTCCTCGGCGTCGGCGGCCAGCGCGTCGATCTGCTCGGCGAGGTTGTCGGCGTGGTCGGTGAGGTAGGCCTTGACGGCGCTCAGCTCCCCGGCGTCGGAGGCGGTCGCGGTCGCCGATTCGTCATCCGAGCCACAGCCGGCGCCGATGAGGGCGGCGCCGAGGGCGGCGCAGATGGTCGCGAGAGCGCGACGACTGACGAGGGCCTTCGTCATTCTTGACTCCTGAGTTTCGGTGCTCGACCCCCCGAGCACGGCGACTTAGGGGACCCTAACGGCGGGGCAGGCTAACAAATCCCGGCCTGCCGGGTCGGCTTTCCCCCGCCCGGCCCCCGCCCGGCCCCGGGATCCCCGCGGGCCGCGGCTTCAATAGGGTTGCGCCGATGGATCTCGACGGAGCGGGAGCGCTGGTCAGCGGCGGGGCCTCGGGCCTCGGCGCGGCCACGGTGCGGCGCCTGCACGAGCAGGGCGCCCACGTCGTGATCGCCGATCTGAACGCGGAGCGCGGCGGCCAGCTCGCCGCCGAGCTCGGCGACCGGGCCGCCTTCGAGGAGGTCAACGTCGTCGACGAGGACGCGGTCGCGCGCGCCGCCGCGGCCGCCGCGACGGCCCCCCGCGGGCTGCGCGTCGCGGTCGGCTGCGCCGGGATCGGATGGGCGCAGCGGGTGACCGGCAAGTCGGGCCCGCACCCCCTGGACCTGTTCCGCAACGTGGTCGAGGTGAACCTGATCGGGATGTTCAACCTGATGCGGCTGGCGACCACGGAGATGAACGGCAACGAGCCGGATGGCGGCGGCGAGCGCGGGCTCTTCGTCAGCACCGCCTCGGTCGCCGCCTTCGACGGGCAGATCGGGCAGATCGCCTACTCCGCCTCGAAGGGCGGCATCGTCGGCATGACCCTGCCCGCGGCGCGCGATCTGGCGAGCCGCGGGATCCGGGTGATGACGATCGCCCCCGGCCTCTTCGACACGCCGCTGCTGGCGGCGCTCCCCGAGCCCGCCCGCGAGGCGCTCGGCGCCACGATCCCCTTCCCGAGCCGGCTCGGCAAGCCCGAGGAGTACGCCGAGCTCGTCGCCTCGATCGCCGCCAACCCGATGCTGAACGGCTCCACGATCCGCCTCGACGGCGCGATCCGGATG
>CAZARJ010000038.1:2481-11480 GCA_964487515.1 uncultured Conexibacteraceae bacterium
CGCCAACCCGATGCTGAACGGCTCCACGATCCGCCTCGACGGCGCGATCCGGATGGCGCCCAAGTAAGCGGTCCCGTCCTCTCGCCTGCGGCGCGGGATCCGGCCGGGCGCCCGCAGACCGCGTTCGGCCTTCGCGTCCTCAGCCCTCGTCGGGGTAGACGAGCAGCGCGTGGGCGGTGCCGACGGCCACGAAGTCGCGCTGCACGGTGCCGGCGGCGCCCGGGTCGGTGCTGATGATCGTCGCGTCGGCGAGCGGGATGAACCCCCCGCGCGCGTGGTTCAGGTAGTCGGAGAGACGGCTCCGGTAGCCCTCGCGGGGAAGGGTCAGATCGCCGACGATCTTCGCCTGCGCGGTCTCGACCACGACCCTGATCGTCCGGTTGTCCACCCCGGCAACGTAGCCGGTCTCGCCGACCTTGCACTTCCCGGCATCATTTCCCGGTAAGCGCAAGCTCGAATGGCGGATCGGGCCCTGCGCGCCCACTGGTGAAGATGTTGGATTCGGAGCGCGGCCCCCGCACCTGTGCGATCACGCCGACCTTGCGCATCTCGGCGTCATTTCCGGGAATCGACAAGCTCGGCGTACCCGCGCGCGCCCGCCCGTCGCCGACCTTGCACGTTCGAGCGCGATTTGCGCGTAAGTGCAAGCTCGGGGGCGCTGCCCGCGCGGGGCCGCTCAGCCGACCGGGTCGCGGCGGCGGCCGATCACGATCGAGGCGATCGCCAGGGCGACTCCGAGGACGAAGATCAGCGTGCCCATGGCGAAGACCTGGGGCGGGATCCCGACCTTGACCGAGCCGTAGACCCAGAGCGGGAAGGTGAGCGTCTGGCCGGCGACGAAGCTGGTGATGATGAAGTCGTCGATCGAGAGCGCGAAGGCGAGCAGGCCGGCGGCGAGGACGCCGGGGAAGATGACCGGCAGCGTGATGCCCCAGAACGCCGCCCAGGGGTTGGCGCCGAGATCGCGGGCCGCCTCGACCAGGGCGGGATCGAGGTCGCGCAGCCGGGCCTGCAGGACGACGACCACGAAGGCGACGTTGAAGGCGACGTGCGCGAGCAGGATCGTCCCGAAGCCGCGCGAGACGCCGAGGTAGACGAAGAGGCCCAGCAGCGAGGCGCCGACGACCACCGAGGGGGCGGCGATGTCGGCGAGGATCACGAGATCGCCGAGCCCGCGCCCGCGGAAGCGGAAGCGGGTCAGCGCCAGCGCCGCGGGAATGCCGAGCGCGAGCGCGATCACCGTGCTCAGGGCGGCGATCTCGAGCGAGTGCAGCAGCGCCTCGGTCAGATCCGGGATCTCGAACAGGTGCCGGTACCACTCGGTGGTGAAGCCGTTCCAGGCGAAGCTGAGCCGCTGGTTGGGCGCCTGGTTGAAGCTGTAGGCGATGATCACCGCGATCGGGACCAGGGTCAACGCGACCGCGCAGACCACATACGCCGGCAGGATCGCGCGCCGCCAGCGCGGCGTGGTGTCGCCGCCGGGCCGCCCGGAGCCGCCGCTGGTGCCCTTCACTGCACGTACTCCTGGATCGTGCGGGTGCCGAAGACGCGCGCGTAGACGGCCATCGCGACCATCAGCACGGCCATCAGGATCAGCGCCAGCGCCGAGGCGATCGGGTAGTTGGCGTTGCTCACGTACTGGGTCTCGATCACGTTGCCGATCATCGTCGTGCTCGGGCCGCCGAGCAGGGCGGCGCTCAGGTAGTCGCCGATGTTGGTGATCGCGACGAGGACGATGCCGGCGTAGACGCCGGGCGCCGAGAGCGGCAGGATCACCGACAGGAAGCGCTCGCGGGCGTTCGCGTACAGGTCTCCGGCGGCGTCGATGTGGGCCCGGTCGATCCGCTCCAGGGCCACGTAGAGCGGCAGCAGCATGAACGGCAGCGCGTCGTAGGTGAGCCCGGCGACCACCGCGAAGGGGGTCGACAGCACGTGCGTGCTCTCCGGGATCAGGCCGATGTCCTTGAGCGTGCCGAGGACGATGCCCTCGTCGGAGAGGATGAACTGCCAGGCCAGGATCCGGATCACGAAGGTGACGAAGAAGGGCAGCAGGAGCAGGAAGAGCAGCGCCGACTTGTAGCGGCCGCCGTGGAAGGCGATCCAGTAGGCGACCGGATACATCGCGACCAGCGCGACCAGGGTCGAGATGCCGCCGTAGAGGAACGAGCGGCCGAACTGGGTCGAGTAGGTGCTGATCGCGTCCCCGAAGATGCTGAAGTTCCAGGTCAGCTCGTAGCCGTCGATCGGGTTGCCGGTCATCAGCGCGACGCCGAGGATCGTGAACAGCGGCACGACGAACAGCAGGCCGAGCCAGAGCGCAGCGGGCAGGCTGAGCAGGTAGGGGACGAGCGTCTGTCGCAGCTTCGCGCTCACGTCAGGACTGGATGATCGGGTCGAAGATCGAGTTCCACTCCTCGTGGTCGTCGATGCCGCGGAACGTGTAGTAGTCGCGCAGCCGGGCGAGCTCCTGGGGGGAAGGGAAGACGAGCGGGCTGTTGGCGACCACCGGGTCGTCGAGCTCGTTCGCCACGATCGGCTTCGCGGCGGGAACCGGCGAGACGTAGTTGACCCAGTCGGTGATCAGCGCCTGGATCTCGGGCCGGTAGCTGAAGTCGAGCCACTCGATCGCGTCGACCGGGTGGGAGGCGTGCAGGGGGATCATCGAGTTGTCGTGCCAGAGCATCCCGCCCTCCTTCGGGATCACGAACTCGAGCTGCTCGTAGCCGGAGAGCTGCGACTGGAATACGTCGCCGGACCAGGCCAGCGTGAGCCAGACGTCGCCGTCCTGCAGCGCCTTGATGTAGCTCTGGTCGTAGTACTGGCGCACGATCCCCTCGTCCCGCTGCTCCTTCAGCAGATCCGCGGCGCGTCTCCAGTCCTCCGGCGTCGAGGTCACCGGGTCGATGTCGAGCGCCAGCATCCCGATGCTGCCCAGCTCGGTGTTGTCGGCCATCATCCCGACCTTGCCCTCGAACGCCGGGTCGAACAGGTCGTGGACGCTGTCGATCTTGCGGCCCGTGCGGCGCGGGTCGTAGCCGATCCCGGTGATCCCCGACTGCCATACGAGCGTGTACTCGTTGCCGGGGTCGTAGACGGGATCGCGGACGCTCTTGCCCGCGTACTTGCGGAAGTGGGGCAGGCGCGAGTGATCGAGCGGGATCAGCCAGTGGTTCTTGATCATCTGCGTCAGCTCCCAGCCGTTGCTGATCACGATCAGGTCGTAGCCGATCGCCTGCTCGGCCTGCAGCACCGGGCTGATCTGGGAGAAGAAGGACGCGTTCTCCTGGATCACCGGCTTGTATTCGACCTTGACCCCGGTCCGCTTGCTGAACATGTCGAGCGTCGGCGAGCCGCCCTTGACGCGGTCGATGTAGAGCGGCCAGTTGGCGAACACGAGCTCGCCCTGCTGCGACTGCTCCGCCCACCAGGACTTCCAGTCGAAGCCCTCGCTCCAGCCCGTGTCCCGGGTGCCGGAGATCCCGCACGCTGCGAGCACCGAAGCCAGCGAGCCGGCCGCCGCGACCCCGGCCGCGTCGCGCAGCAGCCGCCGCCGCGAGAGGCGCCGCTGGGTCAACCCGCGCAGCAACGCCGGATCTCCCCGCTCGACCTCGTTCCCCGGTCCCCTCGACCGGCCGTGCTCCTCGCTCACGACATGGGCCTCCTCAGCACCCACGAGTGATCCTAGCGCCGCGGCCTCCCGATCGGGGCGGTTCCGCGGGCGCGGGTGCCGTTCAGGGTGAGATCAGCTCGACGCCGGGAAGGTAGGTCGCTACGCGCCGCGGGTCAGGGCGAGGATCTCGTCAGTGCTCAGCGGCACATCGCCGGCGCCGCGCATAGCCGCAACATCTTCAGCAGCCGGTTCGCCGTCGACGATCAGCCGCGCTCCGTCACGCTCAAGCTCGAAGCGCACGTTGCTTCCCGCCTCGATGCCGAGCGCACGTCTGATCTCGAGCGGAATCGTTACCTGCCCCTTTTTCGTGACTCTCATCCTGCTGGGAAGAGCGAGTATTGGCGTTTGCCAGACTGATCCGTCCTGATCCTGCCGAACCGATGGGCGCGGGTGGTTTCGAACCACCGACCTTCCGCGTGTGAGGCGGACGCTCTCCCACTGAGCTACGCGCCCTGAGGCCAGGGCGGCATCGTACCGGCCCCTGTCAGCATTCCGCGCGTGAGCGAGCGCGAGAAGATGCTGGCCGGTGAGCCCTACGACCCCGAGGACGAGGAGCTCGTGCTCGCGCGCCGGGCCTGCCGGGAGCGGCTGGCGGAGCTGAACGCCGAGACCGACGAGCGGCGCTTCGCGGCGTTGCTGGCGGGGCTGCTCGGCAGCGCGGGCGAGGGTTCGCTGATCGTGCCGCCGCTGTTCTGTGACTACGGGACGAACGTCCACCTCGGCGCGGGCTGCTTCGTCAACGCCGGCGCGGTGATGCTCGACTGCGCCGCCGTGACGCTCGGCGATCGCACGCAGGTCGGCCCCGGGGTGCAGCTGCTCGCCGCCGACCACCCGCGCGAAGCCGCCCGGCGCGCCGCCGGGATCGAGATGGCGTCCCCGGTCACCGTCGGCGCCGACATCTGGATTGGCGGCGGGGCGATCCTCTGCCCGGGGGTCAGCGTCGGGGACGGCAGCGTGATCGGCGCGGGCAGCGTCGTCGTCCGCGATGTCCCCGCCGGGGTGCTCGCGGCCGGCAACCCCTGCCGCGTGATCCGCGCGCTGTAGGCGCGGGATGCTCAGCGGGCGCTGACGCCGCCGGCCTCGGCGACCGCGTGGCGGCGCTGGCGCTTCAGGGCCTTGCGGGCGCGCCGGGGGGTGATGCCACCACTCGCCCTGGCCTGCGTCCGGCCGGGGGTGACGGCCCCGCTGACGTTGCGGCCGCCCTTGTCCTTCTTGTGGTCCTTCGTCTTCGGCCTGCTCTTCGCCGGCTGCGGACAGCGCAGCGTGTAGACGCGACGCGCCGGGCGGTAGGGCTGGGTGTCGGAGTGGCTCCACGAGAGATGCAGGTGATGGCCGCGTCCGTGCCCGGCATCGCCGTTGTAGCCGACCCAGCGGAACGGGGCCACCGGGTGGTTCTGGGTCGGCTCCGCACGCTTGGCGAGGCGGGTGATGTCACGCCAGGTGCCGCCGCGGGAGAAGTCCGGGACGATGTCCAGCGCCAGGCCGATCGGGTGCTCGCCGTTGACGGCGTGCACGCCGTCGCGCGAGAAGCCGTCGGTGATGAAGATCTTGTACTTGCGGCGCAGGTAGCGGATGTCGCGCAGCAGCCGCCGGTCGACCCGCTCGCCCGGGAAGCCCGGGATGGAGACGAACTTGCCGCCGCCCGTCGTCACGCAGACGTTCTTGCTGACCCGCTCGCTGCGCATGCGTGCGTCCGCTGGGCTCACCAGGGCGATGCAGGCGAGGGCCACCAGGGCGGGAAGCGCCGCGGCGCCCACCCTGGCGAGCCACGCTCGCGCGGCTCCGTCCGGCATCTTGTTCGCGCTCGTCGTGCCCACCGGTCGTTGAGTCGGACGCTTGCGCTGCCGGCTTGAGCCGGCGGCCGCGGCGGGGCGGATCTTGCAGCCGGGCGGGCCCCGGTCTGCCGCGGCGGATCGTCGCCTCCGGGCTATAGGATGCCGCGCGTGGCAACGGCGGTGACGACCTACGAATGGCTTCTGGCGCCGCACATCCTCGCCGCGGTGATCTGGGTCGGCGGCGCGATGATCGTGCAGCTCTTCGCCTGGCGCGCGGTGAGCAGCGGCGACCCGCAGCGGGTCGCGACCTTCGCCGGGGACGCGGAGTGGATCGGGATGCGCATCTTCCTGCCGGCCTCCCTGCTCCTCGTCTTCTTCGGCTTTCTGCTGATCGGCGAGGGGAGCTGGGGCTATCCGGCCTGGATCGTGATCGCGATCGCGATCTGGATCGCGTCGTTTCTGACCGGAGCCCTCTTCCTGGGGCCGGAGTCGGGCCGGATCAACAAGTTGAGCGAGGAGCACGGCGCCGACTCGGAGATCGTCCAGGCGCGGCTGAGGCGGATCTTCCTCGTCTCGAGGATCGAGCTCGTGTTCCTGCTGCTGCTCGTCCTCGACATGGTCCTCAAGCCCGGCGCCTGAGGCGCCGCCCCGCTACGATGCCGGGCGGACCGTGCTGAGCGGGGATGTAGCGGACCCCTGTACCCGCAATCCGCTCTAGCGGGGCTGAACGCCCGCCCGAGGATCCGGCCTTCGGGGCCAGTACGTCGCGGGCAGCGTTGACGGCCAGGTCCCGCGCGATGTGAGCCCGCGAACCAGGTCAGGTCCGGAAGGAAGCAGCCTTAAGCGTCAGCCCGCAAGCGCCGCGGACCAGCCTGGCTCGAGCCAGCCACGGCGCGAACGCCCGGAGGTCCGTCTTTCGAAGACGGGCCGCACGGTCCTGCGCGCGTATGGACCGCCGGCTCGGCGTCAGCGCAGGGCGCGGCAGACGGCGGCGACCTGAGCGCGGCGGATCAGGCGCGAGACGCGCTGCGAGCCCTGATCGGGAGGGACGATCTGCGCGTTGACCACGAAGACGACCGAGCGCTTGCCGTTGCGGGAGGCGGCGCCGAAGAGGCGGTAGCCGGGGAACGAGCCGGTGTGGCCGATCATCGTCCCGCAGCGCGACCGGTAGCGGAAGAGCGCGGCGCCGGCGCTGTTGGCGCCCGGGCCGGGCGGGGAGGAGGAGCCCTCGACGAGGCCGCGCGCCGGGCCCATCGCGCGCCAGTCGAACAGCCTGCCGCCGACGTAGGCGCGGAAGAAGCGGCCCATCTCGCGCGGCGTGGAGACGATCCCTCCCGAGGCCCAGGCGAGGGCCGGGTTGATGTACTCGCTGACGTCGTCGACGCCGCCGCCGCCGAGCACGTCGTAGCCGCGCACGTAGGGCCGCGGCATCTCGACCGTCCGCGGCAGGCTCGACCGCGGCATGCGCGCCTTGCGGTAGACGAAGCGCTCGAGCAGGTCGTCGTAGCTGCGCCCGGCGGCCCGCTCGGCGATCAGCCCGGCGACCACGTTGTCGCTGTCGGAGTAGTCGTACTCCGTCCCCGGGGTGAACTCGGGGTCCTTGTCGTCGACGAAGCCGATCAGCTCCCGCGGGCTCAGGTAGCCGGTCGGATCGGCCCCCAGGTGATCCAGGAAGTCGTCCTCCTCGATGTAGTCGGGGAGCCCGCCGGTGTGGCGGAGAAGCTGCGCCACGGTCACCTCGGAGGCCTTCGGCCACAGGCCCGGCAGCCACTCGCCGATCGTGTCGTCGAGGCCGAGCTTGCCGCGCGCGGCCAGCGCCATGACGACCGCGCCGTTCAGCGCCTTCGACATGCTCGCGATCCGGATCCGCAGGTTCGGCCGCAGCGCGGCCCCGTTGGCGACGTTGGCGACGCCGCGCCGCTCGACCACGTTGCCGCCCCGGGCGCGGATCAGAGCCAGCATCCCCGGCGGCGCCCCCTCCTGCTTCATCACCCTGTCCATGGCCCGGTCGAGGACGCTGCCCGGGCTCGCGCCCGCGGGGGCCGCAGCCAGGGCGGCGAGCGCCACGGCGGCGGCCAGCGCGGCGGCGATCCGGCCGAGCCGGCGGGCTGCGAGGGCCCGGGTACAGGGCTGGGGCGGCGCGCGCATTGGAGATCCACCCTAGCCATGCGCCCGGTCCCGCGGCGGCCGGAGCGGGCGCCCCGGCCCCGGCGTCGATGTCGGATAACACCGCTGGGAGCGAAGGTTCTCGACATCGAGCCGGGAGAGCGGGGCCGCAGCGGGGCGACGATCTAGACTGGCTCGCCGTGGCCGAGCAGTCCCTCTACCGGCGCCATCGACCGCAGTCGTTCGCCGACGTCGTCGGCCAGGAGCACGTGGTCCGCACGCTCAGCAACGCGATCGAGCGCGATCGGGTCCACCACGCCTACCTGTTCGTCGGCTCGCGCGGGACCGGCAAGACCTCGATGGCGAAGATCCTCGCCCGTTCGCTGAACTGCGAGCAGGGGCCGACGCTGACCCCCTGCGGCGTCTGCGCGCCCTGCCGCGCGATCGCCGACGGCAGCTCGATGGACGTGATCGAGATGGACGCCGCCTCGAACCGCTCCGTCGACCACATCCGGGAGCTGCGCGAGCGGGTCGGGTACGCCGCCGCCGAGGGGCGGTGGAAGGTCTACATCCTCGACGAGGCCCACATGCTCACCCGCGAGGCCTGGAACGCCTTCCTGAAGACGCTCGAGGAGCCGCCGCCGAGCACGGTGTTCGTGCTCGCGACGACCGAGGCCCACAAGGTGATGCCGACGATCATCGACCGCTGCCAGCGCTTCGACTTCGGCCGCCCCCCGCCAGAGCAGATCGCGGTCGTCCTGCGGCGGGTCGCCGAGGCCGAAGGGCTGAAGCTCGCCGACGGCGCCGTGGCCGCGATCGCCCGCGCCGCCAACGGCAGCTTCCGCGACGCGCTCGGTACCCTCGATCAGCTCGTCGCCTACAGCGGCAACGAGATCGCGACCGAGGACGTGCTCGCGGTGCTCGGCGTCGCCGACCAGCGCCTCGTCCACGACGCCGCCCAGGCGATCGGGGCCGGCGACGGCAAGGCGGCGCTGGGGGTGAGCGCGGCGCTGGCCCGCTCCGGCCACGATCCCTCACGGTTCGCGCTCGACCTGGTCGAGCACCTGCGGCGCCTGCTCGTCATCTCGACGCTGGGGGAGGTCCCCGAGCACTTCCTGATCGACCCCGCCGGCGAGGACGCGATGCGGGCCCAGGCCACATCGCTCGGCGACGCCGCGATCCTGCGTGGCATCGACGAGCTCTCGGCGGCGGTCACCGCGGTCCGTGAGGGCGACGAGGCCAGGATGACCGTCGAGCTGGCGCTGCTGCGCGCCGCCCGTCCCGATCTCGACCCCTCCCGCGCGTCGATCCTGCAGCGGCTCGAGCGGCTCGAGCGCGGGGGCACCGCTCCGCCGAGCGCCGGATCCGCCGCCGCCGATCCGCCCGCGCCCGCCGCCGCCGATCCGCCCGCCACCCAGCCCGAGCCGGCCGCCACCGAGCCGGAGCCG
>CAZARJ010000039.1:0-11463 GCA_964487515.1 uncultured Conexibacteraceae bacterium
GGCGCGGAGGAGCCCGCCTTCGATCCGATCTGGGGTCGCGACCGCGGCGAGGAGAAGCGCGCCGTCGAGAAGTTCATCGATCTTGTGAACGAGCGCCGCCGCCGCTGGCCCGATCTTCACGTCTACCACTACAACCACTACGAGGTCACGGCCCTGAAGCGGCTCTGCCAGAGCCACGGCACGCGCGAGGAGGAGCTCGACGATCTGCTCCGCAACGGGGTCTTCGCCGACCTGCTCAAGGTCGTGCGCGAGGGGATGCGGCTCGGCCTGCCCGGCTACGGGCTGAAGGAGGTCGAGGCCTACTTCATGCCGAAGCGCCAGACCGAGGTCAGCGACGGCGGCGACTCGGTGGTCGAGTTCGAGAACTGGCTCGACGGCGATCGCGATCCCGAGAGCCCGATCCTGGCGGCGATCGCCGCCTACAACCGCGACGACTGCATCTCGACCCTGCGGCTGCGCGACTGGCTGCTCGATCTGCGCGAGCGAGCGGTGAGGGAGTCCGGCTCCGACATCCCCTGGCTTGCCCGGCCTGAGCGCGAGGGCGGTGAGGAGTCCGCCCCGCAGTCGGATGAGCGGGCGGAGGCGGAGCATCTCCGCGACGCGCTCCTCGACGGACTTCCCGAGGACTCGGTCGATGACGATCCCGCCCAGGAGTCGCAGCGCCTGCTCGCCCACCTGCTCGGCTACCACCGCCGCGAGGCGCTTCCTGTCTGGTGGAAGTACTTCGACCGGCTCGACCGTGACCCCGAGGAGCTGGTCGACGACGCCGAGTGCCTCGGCGGGCTGCGACCGGTCGCGGGCGCCGAGCCGGAGGTGGTCGATAGCTCACACAGGATGTCGTTCACCTATCCGCCGCAGGAAACCAAGCTCGGCCGCGGCAGCGCGATCGATCCGGCGCTTTCGAAAGCGGATGGAAAGCCGCGCGGAATCAACGTCGACGCGATCGATCCCGTCAACAGGGAAGTCAAGTTGAAACGGGGAACGGGTCGCGCCCACGAGCGCTGGCCGAGCGCGCTGATTCCCGGCAGGCCCTTCGGCACGAGCCAGCAGCGCGGCGCCCTACGCCGGCTGGCGGAGTCGGTGCTCGGGCAAGGCCTCGACGGCCCCGGCCCCTACCGCGCCGCCCGCGATCTGCTCTGCCGCCGGCCGCCGCGGACGAGCGCGCGCGAGCCCGGCGCTCCCCTGCACGGCGAGCCGGCGACGCTCGACGAGCTGCACGAGGTCGTCGGTGGCCTCGACGACAGCTACCTGATGATCCAGGGCCCGCCCGGGTCGGGGAAGACGTGGTCGGCGGCGCGGCTGATCGTGCGGCTGATCGAGGAGGGCAGGCGGATCGGCGTCACCTCGACCAGCCACAAGGCGATCCACAACCTGCTGGACCACGTCGATGAGCACGCCCACGAGGGGGGCGTGAGCTTCAGGGGAAAGAAGATGACTGGCAGCGGCAGCCCCTACGAGTCAGCAAACGGGCTGATTGGGCCGGCCGGCAACAACGCCGAGCTCATGGACGAGAGCCTGGCGCTCACCGCCGGCACCGCCTGGCACTACTGCCGCGAGGAGGTCGGCGGGACGGTCGACTACCTGTTCGTCGACGAGGCGGGCCAGATCTCGCTCGCCGACGCGCTCGCGCTCAGCACCTGCGCCCGCAACGTCGTGCTGCTCGGTGACCCCCAGCAGCTCCCCCAGGTCTCGCAGGGCCGCCATCCCGGCGACTCCGACCGCTCCGTCCTCGAGCACCTGCTCGGCGACGAGCAGACAGTCCCGCCCGAGCGCGGGGTCTTCCTCGGCGAGAGCTGGCGCATGCACCCCGACGTCTGCGCGTTCGTGAGCGAGCTTATGTACGACGGGCGCCTGCGGGCGGCGCCGGGCCGGGACCGGCAGCGGGTCGTCGGCGGCGGCGAGCTGGAGGGCACCGGGACGCGCTGGCTGCCGGTCCCCCACGACGGCAACGCCCAGAGCTCGAAGGAGGAGGCGGAGCGGATCGCCGCCCTGCTCCGCGATCTGCGCGGCGCCCGCTACGTCGACTGCGACGGCGTCGAGCATCCGCTGACCCAAGAGGACGTCCTGGTCGTCACGCCATTCAACGCCCAGGTCAAGTGCCTGGAGTCGGCCCTGCCGGAGGGCACCCGGATCGGCACCGTCGACAAGTTCCAGGGCCAGTCCGCGCAGATCGTCCTCTACTCGATGGCGAGCTCCTCGGGCGAGGACGTCCCCCGCGGCCTCGAGTTCCTGTTCAGCCGCAACCGCCTCAACGTCGCCATGTCCCGCGCCAAGTGCGTCGCCGCCCTCGTCTGCTCCCCCGCCCTGCTCGACGTCACCTGCCGGACCGTCGACCAGATGCGCCTCGTGAACGCGGTCTGCACCCTGGCCGAGGTTCCACGGCGGCCGGTCGCGTAGCTGCCGTTTGCGTTAGGGTGATATCGAATTGACCGGGGAGGGGCCAGGGATCGGCATGCGGATCACCGCGGCAGCAGGACCGCTGCTCGCGCTCGTCGCGGCCCTGCTCGTGCCCGGCGCCGTAACCGCCGCCGAGTGCGATGAAGAGGTGAAGGTCGGGATCGTCGAGGCGACCGGGTGCTTCACCTCCTACACCCCCGACGGTGACGCGACCCCTATCTTCGAGACGACCGAGGGGTTCCGGATGAATGGATTCGACGTCGAGCCGCGCGAGGGCACGACGGTCACCTTCAGCCCCGCCGACGACTCGCGCGGGGCCAGCGTCGACAGCTCAGGCCTCGTCGACCTGCAGGCCGAAAGCCCGACCTACTCGGCCGTGCACTTCAATGGCCTGCGCTTCTCCTTCTCGCCGCCCCAGTCCGGCGAGATGATCCTCGCGGAGAGCGCCCTGGCGCAGCCCTTCATGACCCTCACGGGCCTCACGCCGCTCTCCGTCAAGCAGCCGATCCGGCTCACCGAGCACGGCGCCGAGTTCGATCTCAGCTTCAGCGTCGGCGGGTTCTTCCTCAACCTCGTCACCGGGGCGCAGAGGAAGGAGCTCGCGTTCGGGGTCACGCTCGAGGTGAAGGACGGGAAGTACGACGTAGAGGGCGGGCACGCCTCGATCAAGAAGTTCGAGCTCGCGAACCTGCTCGAAGTCGACGAGGCGAGCCTCGAGATCGCCGCCGACGAGATCGCCGCCGACGTGGACGCGAAGCTGAAAGGCGTCCGCTTCGGGGTGATCGGCGGGTTCACCTACGGCGACGGAAAGCTGACCAGCGGCACGCTCGGGGTCAGCGAGCTCAACCGTCCGATCGGGACCTCGGGCATCTACCTGCAGAAGCTGGCCGCGAGCGTCTTCCTCGCTCCACCTTTCGGAGGCGCCGGCGACATCGGCCTGACCGCGGGGCCCAAGGTGAGGTTCCTCGGCCACGACATCGCCGCCGTGGACGCGGACGGGCACGTCGAGGTCCGCGGCGAGGACGTTGCCCACAAGAAGGCGGCCTACTTCCAGGTCGGCGGCGGGCTGAAGCTCGTCACCTTCCCGATCGGGAAGGCCAACTTCACCTACCACTTCGGGCAGGGCACGGACTTCGGCGGGAGCGTGGGCGTCGGCTTCCCGTCCGGCACCAACGACCCGGGCCAGCCCACCTACATCGGCGGCAAGTTCAACGGCTGGACCACGACCAAGCACTTCGACCTCGAGGGCAAGGCGTCCGTGAAGGTGCTGGGGCTGAACCTGCTCGGCGCCAAGTCGGTCCTCTCCGATCGCGGCCTCGCCGGCTGCGCGCAGGTCGTTCTCTGGGTCGGCGGTGGCGTGCGCTGGTCCGACGGCCGCGGCGAGCTGCTCGCCGGCGACGCCTGCAATCTGGGCCGCTACAAGCAGCGGCGCTCGGCGCTGGCCGGAGTGGAAGGCGACGGCGCGACGACCGTGAAGCTGGACGGCGACGACCGGGTGATCAGGATCAAGGCGGCGAGCGGCGAGGGGCCGCCGATGCTCACCCTCGAGCACCCCGACGGCCGCAAGCTCGCGAGTCCTGCTCCCGGCGATGCCGACGGCGTCGAGCGGTTCAAGCACGGGGCGGCGCTCAGCGACGACGCGGGCATGAGCGCGTTCATCCTGCCGCGCGGCTCCGCCGGCCGCTGGGAGCTCATCGAGCAGCCGGGATCGCCGGAGATCGAGAGCATCGAGGTCGCCGAGAAGCTGCCTCCCCACCATGTGAAGGCGCGGATCACGGGCAAGGGGCGCACGCGCACCCTGCGCTGGAGCTCGGCACGGATCCCCTTCCAGCACCTCCAGTTCTCCGAGGTGCTGCCGAACGGGCGCGAGGTGCTGATCCACGAGACCGACGATCGCAAGGGCACCTACCGCTTCAAGCCGGTGGACGGGATCGGCTCCTACGGGCGACGCAAGCTGGCCGTCGACGTGATGCAGCGCTTCAACACGCCCCGCGATGAGCTCGTCGCCGATCGCTACCGGGTGCGGCGCCGGCCGGCGCCGCCCGCCGTCCGCAACCTGCGGGTCGAGCGGCGCCTGGACGACCTCGTCGTGAGCTGGAGGAAGAGCCGCAAGGGCCACGTCACCCACGAGGTCGCGGCACGGGCGCTCGGAGCGAGCGCCGCCTACACCGCGGAGGCCGAACCCGGCCGCAATCGCGTGCGGCTGCGGGGCATCGGGACGTCGGGCCGCATGCGCGTCATCGTCACCCCGCGCAACCCGCAGGGCCGCGCCGGCAAGCCCGCGCGGACGACCATCGACACCGACGACATCGTCCCCAACCGGCGCCGCGCCGCCGGACGGCTCGTCCGAAGCGCGCGGCTCGCGGCCGGCCCGGCCGTGCTTCTGAACCCCGTCTGCCCCGAGGGCGGCAGCTGCGAGATCCGCGTCCGGGTGCGCAGGGGCAAGCGGCTGATCTCCTCCGGGCGCCTTGACCTGCCCCCCGACATGACCGACCGCATGAAGCTGCGTCTACCCCGGCCCATCCACACCCGGGTGCGCAAGGGCCGGAACGTGCGCGGCCTGCGCCTGATCGGCACCGTCAAGCAGCTCGACGGCAAGGCCACCCGCCGCATCCAGCTCCGGGGCTGAGCCCGGGGGCACGCGGTCCAGCGCCGCGCTCAGATTGTTCAAGATCAAGAGAGCGCGCGCCGATCTTGCAGGGGAAGCGACTGATGGGGTAGCCCAGGGGGTAACCCTGTTACGGTGCCGCATGACTCTGCGGTGCTCAGACTTTGAGCAACGCAGCACCAGATCAGGAGCGCGCATGGCCATCGTCGACCGACCTACGGATCAGTACCTGGACGCCGAAGCGGAAGATCGGCATACCCCGGTCATCTTCGAAGCGGACCTCAGAGACCAACTGGGGCGACCCGAGGTCGTGGAGCGCCTTGCCCGTGTCAAGGCAATCCGCGAGCAACGCCGCCAAGCGCCCGACGAGCGGCGGGACGCTTAGAGCGGCGGTCCGGAGCCCGGCGCTGTCGACAGGGCGGCGCTGACCGTGTCGCCCGCCCGAGTCAGTCGCCTTCGCGAGCGCAACAATGGCGGGGGCCACGAGCAGCGAGCGGGAGCTCCCCCTAGTCCGCTTGCCCCGAGGTCCCATCAGGGGCCTCGCTGGCAGCCTGCAGAGCGCGATCAGAGGATTTTCCCCCCTCGATTTTGAGCCGGGCCGCCGCGCTGCGGATTGGCTCCGCGTCAACACGGAGACCGGCATTCTGCCGCTCGACACTTACCTCGTACTGGACGAGACGTCGTCGGAGCTCCTCGGCTTCTTCGTGCTGGAGCCGGCGGAGGTCCGGGTTGCGCCGGGGGACTTCCCTGTTATTCAGGTACGCACACGGCTTGGAGACAGCGAGCGACGCGTGAAGGCAATGAAGCTGGTCTGGATCGTCCGATCCGCTACCAGCCCAGAGGGATTCGGCGAGGACCTATTCAACGAGGCGCTCGCGCGGGCGCTCGAATTCGGGGCTGTGGCTGTCCTGGTGGAGCCATACGACAGGGAGACCGCCGATCGGCTGTGGGTGCGGCACTTCCATTGCCGCCAACAGCGCCGGAACTCCGAGTTCCCGGACGAATGGGGTGGCCATTACTGGTATCCGCTCGGGTTGCCTGATCAGACCTGGGGGTGAGCTCGGGCGAGCGCGGCGATGACGCCGGCAGCGCGCAAGCTCTAGCCGTCCACGAGGCCGATCACGCCGCCGACGGTGCCGACGTAGATATCGCCCTCGGGGCCGACGTAGAGGGCCGCGTAGTGGTTGTTGGCCATCGCGCCGGCGCCCGCGCGACGCTTCCAGAGAGTCTCACCGGTCGCGGCGTCGAGGGCGGTCACGTACCAGGCGTCGATCCCCGCCGGGTACTCCGGCTTCGTGTAGGTGAGCATCGTCCCGTCGGCGGCGGATACCTTGGAGACAACGGAGGGGATGCGGACCTCGTCGTTGGTCCAGGCGAGGTCGCACTCGCCGCGGCGGGAGTCGAAGTCGATCCGCGCGGCGCCCGGCTCGCTGGAGTGGCCACCGAGCAGGTCGAAGAGGCGGTAGCCGTAGTTGTTCTCGACGAACAGGGCGCGCCCGGCGGCGATCAGCGAGTTCTCGGTCGCGCTCTTGCCGGGCGGGAAGACCGGGGTCTCGCAGACGAGGCGATCCTCATCCATCGCCTGCCGCGGTCGGGCGTCGTAGACCTGCACGTGCATGCGCGGCTCGGCGTTGTCGGCGATCGCCACGTAGCGGCCCCCGAGCATGACCGTCGGAGTGGTCCCAGAGGCGCGGCTGGTCTGCCCGGGCTTGCGGCGGGTGCCGTTGTCGTAGGGCTGCCCCCAGACGATCCGCGGCCTCCCGCCCTCTCCGGCCTCGAGCCGGACCAGCTCCTCGGAGGTGACGACGTAGGCGCCGCCCCGGGGCGCGAGCGCGAAGGAGTTCTCGATCTCGGCGTCGTCGAAGTGGAGAGCGTGCGCATCGCCGGCGCGCGGGTCGAGGAGGCCGACGCTCCCCTCCCTACCGACGTACCAGAGCTCGCCGGAGGCGTCGGGCAACGCCGAGGTGATCGGCTCGCCGGGCTGCAGCGTGGAGGAGACGTCGAAGCTGTCGAGCGGCTCGATCGCCGGCGCCTCGGGCGGGCCGATCCGATAGCGGTCGATCGTCCCCGCCGATGACCCGATCACGAGCCGCCCCGCGCGGTCGAGCACCGCGTAGCCGCCACCGGCGAAGTTGGTCGCGAAGTCCGTGGTCAGCTCGCGCTCGCCGACCTGCCGCTCGGCGAGCGGCTCGAGTGTCTCGGGGTCGAGCAGGTGGGCCACGATCCGCGTCCCCCCGACGCAGACCGCCACCAGCCGGCCGCCCCGATCGAAGAGCACCGAGGCGCAGTCGCCGAGGGCGCGGAAGCTGCGCACCTCGGCGCTACGGGGATCGATCGCGTGGACGCCGCGGTAGGCGTCCGACATGGCCGAGTCGCCGTGGATGTTGGAACCCTGCCCGGGGAGCAGCCCGGCAGGACCAGGTGCCGGCCCGACCGGCAGCGGCGCGGAGGTGAGCCGATCCCCACCGGCGAAGTCGGAGACAAGTAGCCCGGAGGGAGCGTTCGGAAGTCCGTCGCTGACCGCGGCCGCAAGAAAGCCGAGCGGAAGCAGCGCGAGAAGGGCAATGCCGACGATCAATGGCACGCGAGAGGCGCGCCCAACCCGGCGCCCGTCGTGCGCGACACCCCCGTCATCGCGCCCCGCCTGCCGACGCCCCACAAGGAGAAGGACCACCGTCGCGATTCCAAGCCCAACCACGATCCAGCGGCCCGCGGGAACCCAGGAGAGCGGAGAGAAGGCATGGATCGGCGTAAGCGAGATCCCGACGAAGACCAGCGCAAGCGCAAGCCCGAGGGCCCGAGCCCCACGCCCGCCCCGCACCAACGCAACGGCGACCGCAACTCCAAGCACCGGCAACGCCGCGAAAATGAACGTCCCGACCCCCGCGACCACCCAGAGCCGATCCTCCCCCACCGCCGCCCCAAGCACTTGCGGCCCAAGCCAGAGCGAGTCGACAACCGCCAGCGGAGGGACAACGAGGAACCCAAGGACCCCGAGCAGGACCGCCCCGACCGCCACCCCGAGACGCTGGCCCGTCATTGCACGCAGCCTACACAGCTCGCCCCCGGGTAAGAAGAGGGCGAAACACCGGCTTAGACGGGATCAAGGCCACTCCGGACCAAGCTCCCGGTGCCTCAACTTGAGAACGAGCCGACGCTCATTGTCAGGAATGGGGCTGACCCGGAAGCACCTGACGCAGTGCGTCTTGTCAATGAAGCTCTTGTTTTCGCGACCGCAGCTCCCGCTCACTTTCTGAACACCGTGTCGTAGTGCCATTCGAGCGCCGCCGAGCTTGGGAAATCTTCCGGTCGTTCAGGAAGTCGCAGCGTCTTGTCCGCCAGGTTGTAGTAGACCCTGCCGTTCTCATACTCCGCCCGCAGCGAGTCGCTGACCGCGAATCTGTGGTCCGGTCTCACGCTGACGTATCCGAGGTCGAACAACCGGTGGAGGTCACGGCGGAGCGGAATGCCGTTGGAAACAGCGTGCTCGCCACCACGCGCGAATGGCTTTATGTGAGCGGCTTCGACGACCGGTAGCGAGCGCTCGCCGGTCACCGCGCAGCGCTTCGCATAAGCATCCATCACCGCAAGCCGGAAGCTGGCCTGGCCGAGCCGAGGCCGCACGAGGTGTGACGGTCCATAGCGGGCGGAAACCTGGGCCACTTCAAACCCGGTGCGATCACCGAGCTTCGCGGCCTTGTCGAGGCACTGCTCATAAAGCGCTCTACCCTCCCCGGACGCGAGGTCGTAGCCCTTACCCGAGACGATCTCGCGGCGCCAATCCTTCGGTACGGGGACCCACTCGTCGGGCGGAAAGAAGACCGGCTCGTTGATCGCCAAACAGCCAATCCAGGTATCGACGCTCATTGCGTCGCGCGAACCCGATAGGCGCCGCATACGCCTGATGAGGTCGTCAAGGGACGCAACCCCATTCGCGAGGCCGAAGACATCCCATGCTTCCCAGAGCGGCAAGACGGCCCAGCGCGTGAACAATCCGAATCCGCCGATCGCGTTATGTGGGGCCTTCAGCTTGAAAAAGAAGAGCTCCCCCGGCTGAATCGCACCGAACCGAGCCTGACTCGGCCGCCAAAAATTGACCTCGGTCAGTTCCGGACGTGCCTGCAGAAACCGGTACCAGCCATGATCGGTGGGAGCAACGAACCCGCGCATAGCGGAAACCTACCTACGCCAGAGGAGCGCTTCTGGATACCACCCCGGACCCCGCCATATCGGTCAGGCTCCCAGCTCCAGCTCGCATTGCTCGGGATAGGAGACACAAAGGGTGATCCCGAGCATGGGCTTATCGCGCTGGCCACCGTTGATTAGCGCGGTGCAGGAGCCTCCGGCGAAACCTTGCGCGAGTAGGAGGTCCATTGTCATCGCGAACCGGGCCGCAGTCTCACGCGGAAGGTAGCCGAGCCTACCTGTCGCCGCTACGACCGCGACCGCGTTCGCGTCGTGCGGATTCTCGGGTTCCGGAACCAGCACGACCGGGACGCTCGGGCGGCCATCGACCACCTTCGTCGAGAGTGCCCGCGCCGTCACGAGAGCGGATTGGTAGTGCGACTCTCCCACCACACGGATGAAGGCATCTTCCGGGAGCGGCGCGAATCGACCCGCCGGAAGCGCCGGCTCCGACTTTGTGCCTTTCAGCCAATCAAAGAATCCCAATGTCCCCTAGGGCCTCCACGGCCGGGTTGCACGCTGCATACCAGCGTCTCGTCCTCGACGCCCTCAATCCCGATCCCGCGCGCCCCCGCCCAACCTCCCTCCGCTCACCCGATCTTCGTCCATTTGCCGCAGCCGTCGGTCTCGAAGAACGGGGAGTCGATCTGGACGGTGGGGTTCTTGCCGAGGCCGTTGTCCTCGATGTCTCCTGTGTTGGCGCTGCCGAGCTTGGCCCAGTAGCAGCTGCTCCCACCTGATGCCCGATACAGGCCGGGCTCGAAGTCTCGGCCGGACTGCCAGATGCCGTCAGGGATCGTGTTCGACTCCAGCGTGTGCTGGGCCGCTTCGAGCTTCGCTGCGCGCTGATCCAGCTTCGCCTCCTGATCCCTCAGGTCGGCCTTCTGGTCGGCGAGCTGTGCTTCGGCGTCCTTCTTCGCCCGCCGCTCGGCGGTCCGCGCTCTGGCCTTCGCGCGGTCGAGCTCATCGGAGAGGTCTGACTTCTCGGCGAGCGCATCGCCGTACTGCTGCTGCGCGTCATCGAGATCCGCGTTGAGGGAGTCGACCTGCGCTGTCAGGTCATCGACGGTCGCCTGGTCGCTGCCGGCAGCGGCACCGACGATCAGGCCGACCAGAACGCTCAGGCCGATCGCTGCGCCAAGCTTCCAGCCCCCGATCGGGCGGCGGTACCAGGGATCGTTCTTTTCATCGGGCATTCGCTCGTCTCCAGCGGTCGTTCATCTGCTTTCACAACCACTGGTCGGTAGGCGAGCGTCAGATCTGACGCGACGGGCTTCCGGCAACCGCCGGGTAGCGCGATCAGGACTCTCGACCGGACGCGAGCAGCTTCCGGAGGTCGCTCATCAGCAAGATCATGTGACGCTCGTCGGTCGGCGATGATTCGAAGCCGAAGCGGCCATACCAGAGGCGCGCGCCCTGATTGATCGCATGGACGGTCAGCGCCCGGGCGCCGACTGATTCGGCGGCCGCGTCAGCTCTGACCATCGCATCTTGCAGGAGCGACCTCCCCAGACCTCGTCCTTGATGGCCGAGGTCCACCCCCAGGCGGGCCAGCAGGATGATCGGCACCGGACGACTCTTGGGCTGACCCTTCATCAGCCGGCCAGTCGCATCCGCCGATGCCACAGTGCCCGCCGCAAGGGCGTGAAATCCAACCACTTGGGCACCGCCGGAGGTACTCACGAAGACACGAGACGAGCCGGTTGCCTCGGCTTGCCGCGCGTGCTTTATCAGCCACCGGTCGAGCGACGGCTCCCCACAGGTGAATGCCCGGACGTCGTGCTTGCCTCGCAGCGGTTCGGGTCGCGTGTATCCCGCCCCCGACACTGTTGGCGTCTACTCGTCGAAGACGCTGGGCTTCGAGAAGAGCTCGCGAAGCCCGGCAGGAACCCGAGCCGGGCGCTCGAGCATCTCGTTGAACCGGCGCCAGTCGGAGTCCCCGAGCAAGAAGGCCCGTCGGTCGGCGAGGACGCGCCGGGCCTCCTGAACGGCCGCATCGCGGACGAAGCCGGTTAAACCCTCACCCGAGAGCCCGGCAGCTTCGCGGACGAGATCATTCTCGTCTCCCGAGACTCGGAGGTTCCATCGCTCTGAGCGCGTGTCGGAGGCTGAGGCCATGGCGCCAGCGTACATATGTTGTGCGTACGGCGCAACGCTGTCCCACGGTCTCGGGGTCTTGCGCCCGACCGCTCACAGCCCGAGGCCGCGGACGCCGCGCTCGTCCCAGCCGAGGTGGTGGGCGACCTCGTGCCAGACCGTCTGCTGGACCTGGC
>CAZARJ010000040.1:0-11352 GCA_964487515.1 uncultured Conexibacteraceae bacterium
TCCGGCCACTTGATCAGCCAGAAGGCGCCTAAGGACCCCCAGGCGACCAGGAGCACGGAGAACGGCCAGCCGGCGTCACCGACGCTGGACTGGTCGGGCGGCGCGAGCGGCAGCACGAGCGTCGCCACAACCATCCCCACGACCCAGAGCAGGCCGCCGACCCGCTTCGTCAGCTCCATGTCCTCGGCCGAGTCGAGCGCGTAGAACTCGTCGCTGCGCAGCTTCAGGATCTCCAACCAGGAGCGCTCTTCCGGTTGCTCGCCCATGGACGGAACGTACCGGGTGCTGCTATCAAGGCGAACGTGAGCACAGCCACTCCCTCCCAGTCCTTGGCGTCGGACGCCGCCCACCGCCGCCTGCGCACCGAGATCCTGGCGGGCGATCTCGCCCCCGGGGACGCCGTGCCGTCCGAGCGGGCCCTCTCGGAGGAGCTGGGGATCAACCGCCACGCCGTCCGCGAGGCGCTCAAGCGGCTGCAGCAGGCCGGGCTCGTGCGAATCAGCCAGGGCGGCGCCACGCGCGTCCTCGACTGGCGCTCCACCGGCGGGCTGGAGATCCTGCTCGATCTGATGGAGCAGGGGGACGAGCCGCCCGTGGAGCTGATCCGCTCGGTGCTCGAGATGCGCGTCTGCGTGGGCGTCGACGCGGCCCGCAACTGCGCCGGCCGCGCCGCAACCGCGGAGCGCGTCGAGGTCGAGCGCCTGACCACGGCGACGGCGGCGGCGATCGAGGCAGATGCCGCCGAGCGCAGCGAGCTCTTCATCGCCGCCTGGCGGGCGATCGTCGACGGGTCCGGAAACCTCGCCTATCGGCTGGCGCTGAACTCGCTCAACGCGGCCCTCGACGCCTATCCGCGACTCGGCGAGCTCCTCGCCCCGCGGGATTCCGGCTCAGTCCGGGCGCTGGGCGCCGCGATCTCCCGCCGCGACGGCGACGAGGCCGCGACCGCGGCCCGCCGCCTGCTCGAGCCCGACATCGAGCTCGCCGGCTCCGATCGGGGCGACTGGATTTGAACCAGCGACCGCCCGGTCCCAGGCCGGGTGCGCTACCAGACTGCGCCACGCCCCGCGGTCGGGTGAGTCTACCTATAGGCTCCGCCGCCGAATGGCGGACGTGAGAGCGATGCGCGCCCTGCACTACGACCCCGAACGGGTCGCGATCGGCGATGTCGTCGCGCCCCCCTACGACGTGATCGACCCAGCCGGCCGCGCCGCCCTGCTGGAGCGCTCGCCCTACAACGTCGTCGAGCTCGACCTGCCCGAGGACCCGGGCGGCGGCGATCCCTACGAGCACGCCGCCGCGAAGCTCAAGGAGTGGCGGGGGCAGGGGATCCTGACCGCCGACGGGGAGCGCACGATCTGGGCGCTGGAGCAGGACTACACGGACCCCGACGGCTCCCGGCGGACGCGGCGCGGCATCCTCGCCCGGATCGGCGTCACCGACTACGGCCCGGGCCTGATCCGCCCCCACGAGCGCACCCAGCCCGGTCCCAAGGAGGATCGCCTGCGGCTCACGCGCGCCACCCGCCACAACCTCTCGCCGATCTTCGTCCTGCACGCCGGCGAGGTCTGGAGCCGGGTCGAGCCCGCGCTCGGCGCCGAGCCCTTCTGCGAGGTCCGCGACGACGACGGCACCGTGCACCGCGCCTGGCCGATCGCCGACCCCGGCGCCCAGGTCGCGGTCGCCGACGCCCTCGCCGGGACCGAGCTGCTCATCGCCGACGGCCATCACCGCTACGAGACCGCGCGCACATACGCCGCCGAGCGCGGCGGCGAGGGCGAGCACAACTTCACCCTCGCCTGCCTGGTCTCGCTGGAGGATCCGGGGCTGAGCGTGTTCGCGACCAACCGGCTGCTGCACGATCTGACCGGGGCCCAGCGCGCGACGCTGAGGATCGCCATCCAGGATCTCTTCGACCTCGAGCCGGTGGAGGACGAGAAGCTCGTGCCCGAGCGCGGCTACGGGGCGATCGCCTTCGGCTACATGGACGCCCGTGAGGGTCAGGCGTACCGGCTGCGGCTGCGCAACCCGGAGCCGCTCGCCGAGGCCCTCCCCCACGTCTCCGACGCGTATCGCAGCCTCGACGCAGCGGCGCTCGAGGCGCTGATCCTGACCGGGCCGCTGGGGCTCAGCGCCGACGACATCGCCGCCAAGCGCGGGCTCTCCTACTGCTCGGACTTCGAGGAGACCGTGCGCCGGGTGCGCTCCGGCGAGACCGAGAGCGCCTTCTTCCTCCGGCCCACCCCGGTCGAGCAGGTGCGGGCGGTCGCCGACGCCGGGGAGACGATGCCCCCGAAGTCGACCTTCTTCTTCCCCAAGCTGCTCACCGGCATCGTCTTCAACCCGCTGGACTGAGGGCGCGCGGGCGGGCGCGGCGGCGCCTCCCTAGGATCCCCCGCATGGTCAAGATCTATACGCGCAAGGGGGACGACGGGACGACCGGCCTCTGGTACGGCGGGCGGCGGCACAAGTCCGACCGGCGCATCGACGCCTACGGGACGATCGACGAGGCCGGGGCGGCGCTCGGGGTCGCCCGGGCGCTCTGCGGCTCCGGCGACGACGAGGCCGAGATCGCCGCCGACGTGCTCGAGCTACAGCGCGACCTGTTCGTGGCCGGCGCGGAGCTGGCGGCGGCGCCGGTCGCCTCCGAGCGCCTCGAGGACGGCGTCAGCCGCGTCACCCAGGCGATGGTCGACGGCCTCGAGCCCGTCATCGACCGCTACATGGACCGCGTCGACCTGCCGCCTAAGTTCGTGATCGGCGGCGGCACCCTGATCTCCGCCCAGCTCGACGTCGCGCGCGCGACCCTGCGCCGCGCCGAGCGGGGCGTCGCCGCCCTCGCCGCCGCGGACGAGCTCGCCTCCCCGGTCGTGCTCGCCTACCTGAACCGGGCCGCCGACCTCGTCTACGCGATCGCCCGCTTCGCCGACGTCGACGACCCGGCCCTGTTCGAGGGCCGGGAAGGGGCGCCCCGATGATCCGCGCCGTCACCACCCACGAGGAGGGCTTCCGCCACCTGGTCGCCGTCGACGGCCACGAGATCGTGGTCGACGAGCCGGTCGGCTCGGGCGGCGGCGACGCCGGCCCCTCCCCCACGCGCCTGCTGGCGGCGGCGCTCGCCTCCTGCACCGCGATCACCGTGCGCATGTACGCGAACCGCAAGGGATGGGATCTCGGCGAGAGCCGGGTCGCGGTCGACTTCCCCGGACCGCCGCGGGCCGGCGAGGAGGCCTCCTTCAAGGTCGAGCTGACCCTGCCCGGCGACCTCGACGAGGACCAGCGCTCGCGGATCGAGACGATCGCCAAGAAGTGCCCCGTGCACCGGACCCTGGCCGCGACCGTGAAGATCCAGACCCGCGCGATCCTCGCCACCTCCTGATGGATCTCGGGATCGCCGGCAGATCCTGCGTGGTCACCGGCGCCGGCCGCGGGATCGGCCGCGCGACCGCCCGGGCGCTCTGCGAGGCCGGGGCGCAGGTCCTGCTCGTCGCGCGCACCGACGAGGAGCTGCGCGACGCGGCCGCGGAGTGCGGGCGGGCCGGCGCCGCCGCGAACGGGCGCGCCGCCCACCTGGCCCTCGATGTGACCGACGCCGGCGCCGCCGAGCGGATCGCGGGCGAGGCGGCGGACCGCTTCGGCGGGCTCGACATCCTCGTCAACAACGCCGGCACGGCCCGCTGGCGCGACCTCGACACGCTCACCGACGACGACTGGTACGACGCCTGGGAGATCAACGTGATGGCCCCGATGCGGCTGATGCGCGCCGTCCTGCCGGGGATGGCCGAGCGCGGCTGGGGCCGCGTCGTCAACGTCTCCTCGAGCGCCGCCAAGCGCCCCTCGCAGCCGATCGGCGAGTACTCGGTCGCGAAGGCCGGCGAGCTCTCGCTCTCGCGCCTCTACGCCGACCGCTTCGCCGGGACCGGGGTGCTGGTCAACGCCGTCTGCCCGGGCCCGGTGGCCTCCGAGATGTGGATGGAGCCCGGCGGGCTGCTCGACCAGTCGATCGAGCTCTACGGCCACGAAGATCGCGACGCGGCGCTCGCGGCGGCGGGCGGCAGCCGGCCGATCGGGCGCCTGGCCGAGGTCGGCGAGATCGCCTCCGCGATCGCCTTCCTCTGCTCCGAGCGGGCGTCGTACGTGCTCGGCTCGGCCTGGAGCGTCGACGGCGGCTCCGTGCAGGTGATCGTCTGAGCGACCCCGCCGGCCCCCGCCCAGAGGACGCCGACGCGCTCCGCGGCCGCCTCCTGGACCCCGATCGGGCCGCGCGGCTGACGGCGCACGGCAGCCGCGAGGCGGCGGTGCTGGTGCCGATCTTCGACTGGCCGCAGCGACCCGGCCTGCTGCTCACCGAGCGGCGCCACGACATGCGCCGCCACGCGGGCGAGATCTCGTTCCCCGGCGGCGGCGCCGAGGACGGCGAGACGCTCGTCGAGACCGCGCTGCGCGAGGCCCAGGAGGAGATCGGCCTCGATCCGGGCGCCGTGCAGGTGGTCGGCGCGCTGCCACCCACCTCGACCGTGGTCACCTCCTACCGCGTGCTGCCCGTCGTCGGGCTGATCCCCTCGGGGCTCACCCACCGGCTCAGCCCGCGCGAGGTCGAGCGCGTGCTCGAGGTCGACCTGGCCGAGCTGCGCGACGCCTTCGCGATGCGCCGCCTGCTGCGCCGCGGCGTGCCCTTCCGCTCGCCGACCTACGACCTCGACCAGGGCTTCGTCTGGGGCGCCACGGCCCGCATGCTCCAGGATCTCCTGTCCCGGGTCTGAGGGCCCGGAAGCGGGAGGCCGCCCGTGCCGGACAATCCCGCACGAACGGCCCCTCGCCGGGCTGACGGCCCTGCGGCCGTCAGATCTACTTTTCGATCGGGACGTCGACCAGGTTCCCCCACTCGGTCCACGAGCCGTCGTAGTTCTTCACGTCGCCCTCGCCGAGCAGCTCGCTGAGCACGAACCAGGTGTGCGCGGAGCGCTCGCCGATGCGGCAGTAGGCGATCACGGGGTCATCGGAGCCGATGACTCCCGCGTCGGAGTAGAGCTCGCGCAGCTCCTCCGCGCTCTTGAAGGTCCCGTCCTCGGCGACGGCCTTCGACCACGGGACCGAAGCGGCGCCGGGGATGTGGCCGCCCCGCTGGGCGCCCTCCTGCTCGTAGCCGGTCGGCGCGATCAGCTCGCCCGAGAACTCCTGCGGGCTGCGCACGTCCACCAGCTTGGTGTTGGTGCCGAGCGCCGCCGCGACCTCGTCCCGCTTGGCGCGGATCGCGTCGTCGGGGCCGCTGACGGTGAACGTCGCCGCCGGATAGGAGGGCACCTCGGTGCTGGTCTCCCGCCCCTCGGCGATCCACTTCTCGCGCGGGCCGTTGAGCAGCTTCACGTCCTTGTGGCCGTAGTAGCGGAAGTACCAGTACGTGTAGGCGGCGAACCAGTTGTTGCGGTCGCCGTAGAGGATGATCGTGTGATCGTTCGAGATCCCGCGGCTGCCCATCAGCTCCCCGAAGGCCTCCGCGTCCAGGAACGTGCGCCGGGTCTGATCCTGCAGGTCCTTCTGCCAGTCGAAGCCGATCGCGCCCGGGATGTGGGCCTCGGCGTAGAGGGCCGGGTTCTCATCGACCTCGACGATCCTGATCCCATCGTCGTCGAGATGCTCGGCCAGCCAGTCGGTCTCGACCAGAACTTCCTTCGCGTACTGCGACATCGTCTGTCCTCCTTCTTGTTTGCGTCCCGCGCGGGACGGTTTGCCGGCGCCCGTCTCCGGAGATCCGATCCCGGCTGCCGCCGGGCCCCGTCCGATCTCGCCCCCGCTGTGCCGGCGCCAAATAATCCCGAATTCCGATCCGATAATACCTATTTGCTCCTCCGGGCACCGGCCCGGCCCCCCGCCCCCGACCGGGAGAGGCCCGCAGCGTTACCCTCGGCGCATGGCGAGGCGACCGGAAGGGGCCTCCGCGGGTGGCGATGCGACCGCGGCCGGGCCCGAGCTCGACGCGATGGGCAACGACAAGCGGCGCCCGGTCGTCGGCCGGCGCTACGGCGCCGACCCGCGCCGCCGGCTGCTCTTCTACGGCCTCGCCCTGCTCGCGCTGGCGGTGGTGATCGTGGCCTTCCTGACGGTGCTGCGCGGCGTCGACCAGCGCGAGATCCCGCTGCGCGATACGGCCCCCTGGGCGCGCAGCGACGCCGCGCCGGCGCCTCCCCGCGACGTGGACTTCATGCGCAACGGCCCCACGAACACGATCCCGCGCGAGGAGATCTTCAACCGGGTCGAGCCGCGCCGGGGTTGAGCAGCGAGGCGACCGCGCCGGCCGCCTCGCTGAGCCAGGCCGGGCGGTCGCCGGGGTCGGTGGCGAGGATCCGCGCCGGGATCCGCCAGCGCTCCGACGCCTCCGCGACCAGCCCCGCGCCGCGCGCCAGGGTCGCCTCCGCCACGCTGCCCCGGCCCTCGTAGACGAAGCCACGCACGGGGGTGTCGACGAGCCGGATCAGCAGGCTCTCGAGCCGCTCGACGTTGACCGCCTCCACCTGCTCCGGCGTCCCCGAGGCGCTGCCCATCAGCCAGATGACCGCCGTCGCGTCGCCGACCTGCTCGAGGACGGTGCCGAGCCGGTCGGGATCGGCCGCCGCGGGCTCGATCCCCGCCGCCCCGATCGCCTCCAGGCCGTCCGGGCGCCGCGAGGTGCCGCGGACCGCCCAACCGGCCTCCAGCAGCCGGCCGCCCAGCGCCCGCCCGCGGCAGCCGCAGCCGACGATCAGCGCCCGTGCCACCGCGGCCCCGTCAGTCCGGCTCGCGGCGGCGCAGCGACCGCTCGAGGGCCGCGAGCGAGCGCTCGTCCATGCGGCCGCGCTCGCGGATCCGCTGATCCTCGGCCGCCATGCGCCGGGCGTCGCGCTCGGTCAGCTCCGGCTTGCCGTGCCGCCGCCGGTAGGCGTTCTGGGCGTCGATCATCTGCTTGACGTCGTCCCGCTCGAGCCGCAGCTCCGCCTCGTCGCTGCGCGCCGGGCGCCAGTCGACCAGATCCGCCCCGCTGCCCGGATAGGCCCGGGCCAGGAGCACGAGCGCGAGCGCGCTCAAGACGACCAACCCGAGCGTGATCAGTACGAAGTCCATGCTCTCCCGCCGAGCATAGAGGCTCCCGGCGGCCGCGCCGCTACGCTGAGCCCGTGGCGCAGGCGCGGCTGGCGAGCGTGGACGGGCGGATCGGCCCGCCGGAGGAGGCGACGATCTCGATCCTCGACGACGGGCTGCTGCGCGGGGACGGGGTCTTCGAGGTCGTGAAGCTCTACGCCGGCCGGCCCTTCCGGCTCGGCGACCACCTGCAGCGGCTGGCGCGCTCGGCCGCGGCGCTCCAGCTGCCCTTCGACGAGGACGCGCTGCGGGCGGAGATCGAAGCGCTGCTCGCCGCCGGCGAGGAGCCCGAGGGGTGCCTGCGGGTCGTGCTCACCCGGGGCGGCCGTCGCCTGCTGCTGATCGAGCGCAACGCCGAGTGGGCCGCCAGCGTCCGGATCGCGCTGCTGGTGCTGTCGCCGAACGAGATCCTCACCGGCGTCAAGTCGATCTCCTACGCCGCGAACATGCAGGCGACGCGGATCGCCGCCGGCCGCGGCGCGGACGAGGCCGTGTTCGTACGCCCGGACGGGATCGTGCTCGAGGCCCCGACCGCGGCGGTCTTCTGGACCGGCGCGGGCGGCGTCCTCCGCACCCCGGCCCTGGAGGTCGGAATCCTCGATTCGATCACCCGCGACGCGATCGTGCACGAGCTCGAGGTGCACGAGGGCGTCTTCGCCCGCGACGACCTGCTCAACTGCCACGAGGCCTTCCTCGTCTCCACCACGCGGGAGGTCCAGCCCGTCTCGGCGATCGACGGGGTCGGGGTCGCGACCGTCGACGGCCCGGCGGCCCGGGCCGCGCGCGACGCGCTCGCGGCCGTTGTCGAGCGGGACCGGCGCGCGGCCCGCGGCTAGGCGGTCGCCCCGGCCTCCTCGGCCCCGACCGCCGCCTCCTCCTCGGTGGGCGGCGTATCGCGCAGGTACCACTCGGCGTCAAGCGCCCCGCGGCAGCCGCTGCCGGCGGCGGTGATCGCCTGCCGGTAGGTGAAGTCGACCAGGTCGCCGACCGCGAACACGCCGGCCAGGTTGGTCCGCGTCGAGGGCTCGTCGACCTTCACGTAGCCGTTGTCGTGCAGGTCGATCTGCCCCTCGACCAGCGCCGAGCCCGGCGTGTGGCCGATCGCGACGAAAGCGCCGCCGACCTCGATCGTCTCCTCCTCGCCCGACACCGCGTTGCGCAGCCGGACGCACTCCAGGGTGCCGTCCTCTCCGGCCACGAACTCCTCCGGGATGTAGGGCATCTTGAAGTCGATGTTGGCGACCTCGCGCGCCCGGTCCTGCATGAGGCGGGAGGCGCGCAGCTGATCCCGCCGGTGGACGACCGTGAGCTTGTCGGCGTACTTGCTGACGAAGATCGAGTCCTCCATCGCCGTGTCGCCCCCGCCGACCACGATCACGTCGCGGTCCTTGAAGAAGGCCCCGTCGCAGACCCCGCAGGTGGAGACGCCGCGGCCGCCCAGCTCCAGCTCGCCCGGGATCCCGAGTCGCTTCGGCTGCGCCCCCATGGCCAGGATCACGGCGCGGGCCCGGTAGCGGTCGTCGCCGACCCAGACCGTCTGGATGCCGCCGTCGCTGAGCTCGACCCGGGTCACGTCGTCGGTGATGAAGCGGGAGCCGAAGCGCTCCGCCTGGGCGCGGAAGCGGTTCATCAGCTCCGGCCCCATGATCCCCTCCGGGAAGCCCGGGTAGTTCTCGACGTCGGTCGTGTTCTGAAGCTGCCCGCCCCACTGGAAGCCCTCGATCACGAGCGGGTCCAGGTCGGCACGGCTCGCGTAGACGGCCGCCGTGTAGCCCGCGGCGGCGCCGCCGATGATGATCAGGTTCTCGATCCGGTTCTCGCTCACGCTCGACTCCTCTCGGACGCGGCACGCATCTCGCGACCGCCTTCTGACACTATACTTTACTTTCTGAAGCAATGGAAGGGCCGACGCCCGGCCCCGCCTGCGGGCGCGCCTGCTCGCCCGTCTCGGGCTCGTCGCCGACCGCCCTGCCCTCCGCCTCCCACCGCGAGACCGTGCGCCGCAGCTGCAGGAACGCGACGACGCCGGGCGGCAGCGGCATCCAGAAGGCGATCAGGCGGTAGATGAGCACCGCGGCGATCACGGTCGAGGCGGGCTCGCCGAAGATCACGAAGGCGCCGATCAGGCCCCCGTCGACGGCCCCCACGCCGGCCGGGTCGGGCGCCAGGTTGGCCGCCATGCCGACGAAGAAGCCCATCACCACGATCCCCGGCGGGACGCTCTCGCCGAAGGCCATGAAGCTGGCCCAGAGGATGCCGACGTTCGCCGCCCAGAAGCCGACCGCGCCGATGAGCGCGGCGCCGCCCTTGCGCGGCGAGCGCACGAAGCCGGCCGCCGCCCGCGCGCCGCTGGAAAGGGTCGCGGGAACGGTGCTGAGGCGCAGCGCCGTGCGGCTGAGCCAGTTCGAGCCGCGCAGCGACAGGCGCCGCTCGAGATCGCCCGGGATCAGCATGATGAGCAGGAAGACGACCGCCACGCCGGCCCCGATCGCGGCCGGGATCAGGGTCACCGAGATCGGCGCCGGCCCGGCGAGCGCGCCGGTGTGCAGCAGGACCCCGAAGACGATCACCGCGGCCACGTAGACGGCGTACAGGAGCACCAGGAAGGCGACCATCCGCCGAGCCGCCTCGCGGCGCCGCATCCCCGCCTTGCGCAGCGCCCAGTAGCTGAGCACGACTCCCCCCGCCCCGCCGGCCGAGATCACCCGCGAGGCGGCCAGGCCGGCCATCGTGATCTGGTAGCTCTCGCGCCAGTCGAGATGCACGAGGTTCTCCCCGATCACGCCGCGGAAGAGCGCGACGTAGGCGCCGAAGGCGAGCACGTTGAAGCCGATCGCGACCGCGAACCACTCCCAGCGCCCCTCGCCGAACTTCTCGATCGCGTCCTCGAGGCCGATCACGTTCGGCAGCAGCACGTAGATGCCGCCGAACATGAGCAGGACGACGAGTCCCGTCAGCAGGAGCTTGCGGGGGTTGCCGAAGAACGACGGGTCGGCGTCGTCGACGACGCGCTCGGCCGGCACGGGCGCTTCCCGCCCTACGGCCGAGCTCCGGTCTTGGTCATCGCCCGCCCGGATCGGCATAGGGAACCCAGTCTCGCAGCTACCCCGGGCGCCGCCGCGGCCGGCGCGGCCCTCAGCCCGCCGCGAGCCGCTCGAGCCGCTGCACGCTGCGGCTCAGCGCCAGGGCGAGCGGCTCGACCAGCGGCTCGCCGCGGCGGACCGCCGCGACCAGCGCCAGCCCGGCGAGCAGGTCGACGACGTAGTGCTCTCCCAGGTAGACGAGCGCGAACCCCAGCAGCGCGGCGTAGCTCCAGCCGACCGCCCCGGCGACCCGGCTGGACTCCCCGAGCAGCAGCGCGGCGAGCACCGAGGCGCCGAAGTGCAACGAGGGCATAGCCGCCCACGGGTTGCCGTCGACGGAGTTGAACAGGGGCGGCCAGGCGCGGCCCCAGACGTCCTCGCCGACGTCGAGCATGCGCCGGTGGATGCGGTCCTTGCCGGTATAGCCGTGCGCCGCCGCCCACCACGGGGGCGCGGTCGGGACCGCCCAGTAGACGGCGCAGCCGAGGTCGTAGGCCGCCGCCATCTGCCGCGCCGCGCGCGCGAACCGCGGCTCGTCGCGGATCAGGATGAACAGCAGCGAGGCGTGCGGCTCCAGGAACCAGACCCAGTGCGCGAAGGTGAGCAGCCGGTCGAGCGCCCCGACCCGCTCCGAGGGCGCCATCAGCGCGCCCTGAAGGCGCGCGTTCGGCAGCCGCCCGGCGCCCAGCAGCCGGTCGGCGCGGATCGGGTAGCGGACGTGGAGCCGGCGGCGCAGCGCCTCCGGATCGTCGTAGGGGAGCTCGTGGACCATCGTGAAGGCCCACATCTGCTGCGCGAAGAGGATCGCGTCGCGGGTCTTGCTGCGCGGCTTCAGGATCGCCAGCGCCAGCGGACCGGCGACCGTGGCGACGACGGTCAGCGACCTCGGCAGCGGGCGGCGGTGGCGCAGCAGCGGGATCGCCACCGAGGCTCCGATCGCCGCGTAGGAGACCGCGCGAAGCGCCGTGCGCAGCGGCGCACGACGTGCTCTTCGTGTCAGGCGGGACGCCGGCCTCAAAGCGCCGCGAGTATAGGTGGCGAGCCGGGTTGTGCCCGGTTGCCGACCCCCGCCGCGGGCGCCCCGGGGAGGCCATCCCGGCATCTGCCGGTACGTCCCCCTAGAATGGCGCCGCCTTGCAGGGCCGCCCGAAAA
>CAZARJ010000041.1:0-11286 GCA_964487515.1 uncultured Conexibacteraceae bacterium
CCTATGGTCGGCATCTTCTCCTCCTGGGTTCACTGCCTCGCCCCGCGACATGGGCGTGTTCAAGAAAAGGCGGAGCCCAGAGCAGACTAGGCGTCGCGAGCGATCTTGACTCGGCCTAATACACGTGCTCAGCGGCTAACGCCGTACGACGACAGGGCTGTCGGTCGCCTCCCCGATCGGCACCAAGTGATACTCGACGCGGTAGCCGATCGCCGCGAGGTAACGATCAATCGTTGACAGCTGAGCATCGTCGGCGGAGTTCTCCAGCCTGGCGATGGTGGACTGTGAGCTCTTCATTGCCGCTGCAACCGCAGTCTGGGATGCAGACTTTGCGCGCCGCTCGCCGGCCATCGTCTTCAGGAGCTGGCGTCGACGCGACGCAGCATCGAGCAGGTCCGGGAAATCGGGATTGCCAGCGGTACGGCGCTCGATGAGCTCGTCCAGGTAGTCGCGTTCTGCCATCGTTGCCTCCTTCTGGGTGTGCCAGCGTAGCATCTCTTTATTGAGATAGCAATATTGCTATACACCCGAGAAGCTTCAGGCACCCGGATTTCACTTGCGACGGGCTTCCCCGGTCCGCTTCTTCTCTCGCAACTCGTCGCCCCGTCGATTCCAGTCGGCTAGCCGCCTCTTGGCTAGTGCGATCTTCTCCGGGGGTGTCTTCTGTGTCTTCTTCTTGAAGCCATCGAGAGTCAGCAGAACTTGCTTCCGGGTGCTCTGGGGGGCGAACAGGACGCGGTAGATGACATTCTTGCCATCGGCCCGGACCTCGTAGATCTCGTCATCGAGATGCCGAGCGGCTGAGAGCCCTTCGTCCCGGACCTCTTTCATCGCCGCGAGGACGGCGGCGGCATCGTCGTCGGACAGCTTGTCGAAGAACTTGTCGGTGGGCCGGTTCCCAGCGGCCGTTTCGTACGGCCGCCACCTACGTTTGACCTTCCGCGTCGCCTTCTTGTCCTTGCCAGGTCTTTCCCCCTTGGCCATGCGGCGAGCTTACTTGTGCGCGACCTGACAGATGCGAATCTAGGGTCGCTTCAGCTAGGGATGACGGATGCCGAGGTTTCTAAGCCGGTACGTCATCGCCAACGGGCTGACATCGAAGGCATCGGCAAGGGAGCGGGCGTCGGCGGCCTCGTCGGCGTACTGGCGCACCAGCGTCGCCGGCATCAGCACTCTGGCCGCGAACTCGTTGGCCTCCCGTTCGTGCAGCCAGTTGTAGCCGGGCGGCTCGCCGACGGCGGTCGGGTCCGCGAGGTCGATGTGGAACCGATCGTGGTGCCGCAGCAAATGGTGCCCAAGCTCGTGGGCGATTGTGAACCGCTGACGCCCTGGAAACTGATCGCTGTTGACGGCGATCACGGGCCCGTCCTCAAGTTCGATGATGGCGCCGGACAATCCAGGGGGCAGCCGGTGGGCAACGAGGCGCACCCCACACTTCGTGGCCATCATCTCGATGTTGACGGGCGGAGTTTGGACGTCGGCCTGAGTGAGGATCTCCTCGGCGGCAGAGCTCGGCTCGACGGCCTCGATCGACCATTCGGGAGAGGGCGGAGGCATCTGCTCGGCTCTGTCGAGCACCTCATCAAGCTCCGCGGCGAGCTCGCCCTGCTCGAGGCTCGGCGACTCCGCGCGGAGCACGGCCCGGATCGGTTCAACGGCGGAGGTTCGCGGCAGGAACTCGTCAACGTCCTTGTCGAGGGATCGGGACAGGCTCAGGAGCTCCTCAATCCCAGGCGTCCGCTGGCCGCGCTCCCAGAGCGCGATCGCAGACTGGGAGACCCCGGCGCGCGAAGCGAGGGCCTGCTGGGACAGCCCGAGCCGTTTGCGCTCGTCGCGCAGGCGGGTGCCGATCCATCTCGCCGTGCTGGAGGTGCTGCTCATCCGAGGAATAGCCTAGTCGTCGCCATTGCGGCTGCTATAGTCAGAATGACAGATGCAATACGACCCTGCGCCCAGGATACGGGCCGGGACGGACACCGAGGATGAGGATGAACAGCAAGCAGAAGACAAAGATGATCGAGATCGAGATCGACGGCGAGACGTTCGAGGTCGAGAAGGGCGAGATGACGGTAGCCGAGCTCCTCGCCCTGGTCGAGCTCGACGCCGACGAGAGCTACCTGATCGAGCTGCACGGGCAGAGCGAGCAGGGCGACAAGTACGAGGATGCGGATGAACCGGTCAAGCTCCACCCGAAGATCCGGTTCATCACCGGCGACAAGGCGCCGGCACCGGTCGCATAGCGATGCAGGGGCGAGACGCCTTCGCGGCGGGTCTCCGAGAGCTCGGCATCGAGCCCGAGCTCTCGGAGACCAACGCCCAGCAGCTCACCTTCCCCTGGCCGATAGCGAACGGCCCCCGAGCCGGCGAGGAGGTCACGATCGGCCTCGAGATACCGCCGAACTTCCCGCTCGAGCCTCCTCACGGGCCTTGCTATAGGCCCGCGATCCTGCGCGACAGCGGCGTGGACGGCCTACATCGTGACCGCCACTTCGGCGCCGGATGGGATCACTGGAGCCGGCCTCATCCCCGCTGGGCCGCAACTGGCCGGAGCGTCCAGGACTACCTCCGCCACCTCCGAACGCTGAACGAGGAACTGCCACCGGCGTCTTTCCCAGAGGAGTTGCACGATGCGGCGTAGCGCCGTCGTCACCACCACCGCCGCGGGCGCCCTTGCTGACCACCTTCTTCGAGACGACGGACAGGAAGACCTCTGCTTCGCTGTCTACCACCCAAGCACTGGCCGCTCACGCACTTCCGGCCTGCTCGCCGGGTTGATCCTGCCCGAGGTAGGCGAACGCCACGTCCACGGCGCCGCCAGCTTCGAGACTGCCTACTTCCTGCGGGCAGCAGAGGTCGCCCGCCGCGCAGGAGGAGGGCTCGCCTTCCTCCACAGCCACCCGGGCGGGCGAGGCTGGCAAGGCATGAGTGGGCCCGACCGGGAGACAGAGCGGCGCTTTGCTCCTCGAACGCGAGCGCTGACCGGGATGCCACTGCTGGGCCTGACAATGGCTGGCGATCGGTCACTCTCGGCTCGCTTCTGGGAGCGCGCCGGAAGGCAGGACTACAGGCGCGTCGACTGCGAGAGCACCAGGGTGGTCGGCGACCGCCTCGAGGTGAACTGGAACGACGAGATCGTACCCGCGCCGATGGCGACCGAGGCGCAGCTCCGAACGGTCACGGCCTGGGGCCCGGAGATCCAGGCCGATCTCGCCCGGATGCGGATCGGCGTGATCGGCGCCGGCTCCGTCGGCGCCCTGGTCGCCGAGGCCTTGGCTCGAACCGGCATCGGACAGATCACCATCATGGACTTCGACTCGGTTGAGATGCACAACCTGGACCGTCTCCTTCACGCGACGAAACTCGATGCTCGACTTGCCAGGTCGAAGGTCGAGGTGCTGCGGCGTGGCCTGCTCACCACGGCGACTGCCGAGGATCCCGAAATCGATGCGTTAGAGCTGAGCGTTGTAGAAGAGGCGGGGCTCGCGGCCGCCCTTGACTGCGACCTGCTCTTCTCGTGCGTTGATCGACCGTGGCCGCGGGCCGTCCTGAACTACATCGCCTTCGCCCACTTGGTGCCGGTCGTTGACACGGGGATCGGGATCCGGCGCACGTCTACGGGTCTGATGCGCTCGGCGCGTTGGCGCTCGCAGCTCGCCGCCCCGGGGCGGCGGTGCCTCGAGTGCAGCGGCCAGTTCGATTCCGGGCAGGTCCCCCTGGAGCGCGACAGATCGCTGGACGACCCCGACTACATCAAGAGGCTTCCTGAGGAGCACCCCTTGCGCGCTCGGCAGAATGTCTTTGTCTTCTCCGCCGGCGCCGCGAGTCTCGGGCTGGAACAGGCCTTCAGGGCGATCGTTGCCCCCGGAGGCTACGCCGACGCGGGGACACAGCGGCATGAGTTCAAGCCCGGTACAACAACGCTGGAACGCGAAGGCTGCCTCCCGCCTTGCCCGTACAGCAACTCTGTCGCCACCGGCGACGGAAGTCTCGCTCAGTTCGCCCCGACCGGGGATCACCCCGTTGCGACTGCGGCGAGAGAGAAACGCGCAGCGGCACGGCGAGGTCCTCGGATTCGCCTCCTGAGAGCGGGTGACGACCTCTTGGGTCGACTATCGGGCTGGCTCGGCTCTGCCGCGTCGAAGTCGTAACCGCTCGCGAGATGCTCGCCGGGTCGTGCCTCCCTACCCGTCGATCCCCGTCTCCCGGGCCAGCTGGTCGTACTGGGGCATCATCACCAGGGCCGCCTGGGCCGCGGCCTGCTTGGCGGTCAGCTCGGCCTCGTCGCTCAGGCCGTGGCCGTTGCTCTTGGCCTTGAGGTCGCGATCGAGGAGCAGGAGGCCCAAGCCGGCACCGACGGCAAACCGGTCCCGGGCCCGCTGGACGCCCTCCTCGGTCAGGTCCTTAGCTCGGGCCGCCTCGTAGCGCTTCAGAGGGCTGTAGTCGCGGTTGAGAAAGATGGTCGGGATCTTGGTGTCGCCCAGCTTCTCGAGCTCCTTGTAGTCCTCGGCCTCTTCGGCCAGCATCCTCGCCTCGACCTCCTCGACGTGGCCGGGTACACCCGAGTGCCAGTCCTCGAAGTTGTCTTCGCCACGCCACGCCAGGCCGACCAGCTCGCCCTCGGAGTCGGCGCCCTCGCTCGAGCGTTGCCGGCGACGGTCCTTCTCCTCGCGCGGCTCGATCACGGTCAACTTCACAGGCCACTCGAGATCGGAGCCAATGCCGCCGGAGGCCCGACCCCACCCCTTCAGCGACGCCACCAGCTCGAAGTCGCCGAGCTCGGCGCCCTCGGCCAACGCGATCGTGGCGCGGACAAAGCCCTTGCGCAGCTGCCCTACGGTGATCTCGCGCTCGCCGATGTCGGGGTGGTCGCAGGTGATCTTGAGCTCGCCGCGCCCGGAGTTGAGGAACTCATCCTCGGCGTTGACGTGGAAGCGGATCCCGCGGGTCGCGCCCTGCTCGATCGTGATCGCGGCCGGGCCCTCGAGGGTCGTCGGGTCCGGGTACAGATCGACCTTCTGCTTCTTGCGTTTGCGACGGCCGCGCCCCTCGCCGCCGAAGCCGGTCAGAGCGAAGCCGCCCTTGAACTTCAGGGCCCGGCCGATCTGGCGAGCGATGTTGATCGTCGGCCGTCCGTTGCTGTCGCTGGTCAGAGCCTCGCGCAGCAACTCGCGATCGAGCTCGAACAGCTCGCCCTCGGGGTCGTTCAGCCACTCGATCAGGTTCCGCTCCAGCTTGCGAGCGTGCTCGTTGTCCATCAGGTCGGAGCGGTCGGGCGGGAACAGGTTGGTGCGGAGCTTGAGCGGCAGCTCGTCCAGCTCGACCACGATCAAGACCCGGTCGTAGAGGTGGCGGAGCTCGGTGCGGTTGCGGAGCTCCTGCGGCGACCAGTGCTTGTGCACCTGGCCGTTCGAGGTGAACAGCACGGCGTGGTCGTGAGCGACGACGGTGCGCTTGGCGCCGGGCTCATCCCGCTTGCCGGAGGCGAAGTAGTGGCAGTTGATCGGCAGGTGGGCCGTGTGACCGTTGACCCGGTAGGGCATGGTGTCGCTGATCAGCTTCCGCTCCTTGCGCCGGTGCTCGGCGAGCTGACGATTGAGCCCCCGGAATCGCCGCTCGGCCTCGTTCTTCGGGATCTGGTTGATGAGCCGGACCGGGGTCACGGGGTTGAAGAGGCGCGTGTTGATGATGCGCTCGAGGCTCTTCTCAGCGCCGTGGGTGACGACCTGGTAGCCGGAGATTTCGTAGGAGATCAGGCTCACCTGTGTGCCGCCCTCGAACTCGGGGAAGGCGCTGGCCGGCGCCGACCAGGGGCGGGCGCCGAGGTTCTCCCCGTCAGCCCAGTCGGTGGTGACCAAGTAGTAGAGCCCCTTGCCCTTCTCGTGCTCGCGCCACTGGCAGACGGCGACGGTGATCAGATCCTCTTCGGGATCCACGTCCGGATGGGGGCGGGTGACGATGACCACCGCCTCGGCGTGACGGAAGGTCTGGGCGCCGCCGAGGCCGAAGGCTCCCTGCTGCCACCGGGCCTTGTCCTTGTGGGAGGTCCCGAGGTGCAGGAGCGCCTTGGAGAGGTAGCCGTTCTCCATGCCGCAGCCGCCGATGTCGCGGACCACGGGCGTGATCTTCTTGCTGGTGCGGGTCGGCGGGTCCGACTCCCGCAGCTCGATGGTCACCATGTCGGCGATCTCCTGCCAGCTGAACTCGCCGAGCAGGGCCGTTCCAGCCTCGTGCGGCGTCTCGTACGGGACCGCATCGCGGGATCCGAACCGCTCGACGGCGAAGCGCTCGATGATCGCGTCCTGGGCGTTGGTCAGCAGCTCGAGCAGCTTGTGCTCGCGGTTGCCGACCGAGGAGAGGAGACCGTGGTTGTTCCAGCGATCGCCGGCGGGCCGCTCGTGGCGAGCGCCGATGTCGGCGGCGATCATCTCCTGCACCCGCTCGACGTCCTCGACGGTCTTCGCGGCCAGGGCCGCCTTGATGATCTCGGTCTCACTCATGAGGTCACCTTCCCCCTCTGCCGCTCGCCGAACTCAGTCAGCGCGTAGCGGCCATCGATCAACTTCTCTTCCAGCAAGCCCCACTCCCGAGCGCGGGCGACGAAGGCGGCGGCGTTGGTGTTGGCCACCGTCTCCGACCAGTCCGGCTTCCAGTCCTTGAAGCGGGCCGCGAGCTCGGTCCGCGTCACGCCCTCCGGGACCACCTCGAGCAGGTGGTCGAACCCGGCGGCATCGGCGGAGGCGTGCTCGGCCAGGAAGTCGAAGAAGCGCTGGGCGAAGTGCTCTTCGTGCGGGAGCCGAAGCGAGATCCCGTCCAGCTGCTCGAGCAGCGCGTAGCCGGCCGCGGTCATTCCGATCTCGAGCTGGCCGTCGGCGTCACGCAGCTGAGCGAGGCCCCAGGTGTAGAGCGGCCCGCCGGCCTTGCGCTTGCCGCCGGGCAACGGCTTCTTGGCCAGGCCGCCGATGGCGAACGTCTTGAAGCTCTCCTCGGCCGACTGCGGCTTGGACCAGTTCTTTGGGAAGAGGGCGGTCAGCTTGGTCGTGGCCTCGGCCTCGAGATCCTCGAGGCTCGCCGCGAAGCGCCAGGCCTCCCGGACCGTGGTCTCGACGTAGTTCCTGAGCGGCACGAAGCCATCCTGCGTCTGCAGGGCGAGCTGCTGAGCGGCCCAGAGGCTCGGGTAGTCGCGGTTGTGCAGTCCGAACAGCGGCTCGTTCGCGGCCTCGGCGATGCCATCGTCGATGACCGCGCCCCGGGCGGGAGGGTGAAGCTCGGTCTGGACGAGGTCGCTGAAACGCTCGATCGACTCATCGGCGAGGGCGGGCGGCGCCGGGGTCTCGACGGCCGGCTGCGGAGCGACCTCGTCGGAAGTCGTGGGCGCACTTGCGTCGGCGGAGGACCCGTTGCCGGCGGCCTCGCTCATCGGAAGTTGGCGCTGCACACCCTCGGCGCCGCCGTACTTGACCTCGAGCAGATGGTTCTCGACGGCGTCGAGGAAGAACTCCTGCCGCGTCTGGTATCCGGCGCGACCCTGCCGAACGAGGCCGTCGACCTCGCGAAGGAGCGCCGCCGGCGCCAAGATACGGACTAGACGGAGGTCTTCATTAGGGGGTGTATCAGCCATGCGCGGCATTATAGGGACTAGCGGAACCCGTGTCAAGGCCCGACGAGGGGTATATGGACTTGACATAGGAGTAGTCACTGCTGTTGTTGACGGTATTTGCGGGCTTCAGCCAGTAGTTCGGACCAGGTCCCGTGTCGATCGAGCAGGTTCGGGGCCGGAAGGCGGCCGCCCTTCGAGGCCTGCAGGTATCGGGTCCGGGTTAGGGTCACGCCGGGCTCGGTCTCGGCCAGCTCGTTGAGCGCGGTGACGATCGCCTCGATGCAGTCCTGGCGCGAGTAGCGGGACCGGAGTCGGCCGGTTCCGGCCGGCGGCGCATCGGGGATGCCGTCGGTCGGAATCTTGATCTCCTTCTTGACGGCGCGGCCGCCGGCCTTGGGATTGCCGTACGGCGTCTCGATCCCAAGCTCGGCCCGGTAGCGCCTGGCCTCATCGAGCACATCGGCCCAGCGCCGGCCACGCTTCGGGTGCTCGACCCTGATCCCGAGCTTCCTGCCGAACTCGAGCAAGGCCGTGGACGAGGGCATCCGCTTGTTGGCCTCGATGAAGTAGTGGATGGCCACCGGCAGGGCCAGGCCGACCTCAACCTTCGGCATCCGGCTCCCGTCATTGCCCGGCGTCGGCCGGGCCCGCCGACCCACGGCCCGAAGGGCTCGATCCCAGTGGCCGAGATCGGAGGGCTCGAGCGCCGCGGCGATCCGTTGGATCTGATTTGCCGTCGGCAGCAGTTGCTCGAGGATCTCGCGATCGGCCGGGCGGCGGTCGGAGAGGGCAAGAACCTGCCGGCGGCCCTCCTCGTATTCGGGCTGACTGAAGTCGGCCTCTGGATCCAGGCCGAGGTGCTGAGCGACGCGGTTGAGGCCGAAGAAGAGGTGCCGTTCTCCGAGGTGGCGGCCCTCCTGCCCGTTCCTTCGGGCCCGGCCGATCGCCGCTCGGTCCGGGCAGCGGCTGTCGTCGAAGACCAGGGTGAGGAGCTCTCGCCAGGCAACCGACTTGCCGTGCCGCCCAAGTCGCATGCAGATCGCGCGGGCCGTCGGCAGATCCTCGTGCCCTGCAGCGGCCCGGGCCCGGTCGAAGGCGGTCTGGGTGACAGCGGACGGATCCGCCGGCGCCGCTTTCTCGGCCACCTCCTTGACCGCAGTCTGCAGCGCCGAGTCGTCGTAGCGGGCCTTCGCTCTCCCTTTCCTGTCTCGCGCCTGGATGGCCATAGGGCGAAAGTAGATGCGGCCGCAGACTCCGGATTGGTCGCCGATCAAAAGCGATCGGCGGCAATAGACTCCCTTTCGTGGGGGAAGAGATCAGCGCACAGGAGCGGGCCCTCTTGCCGGAGAGGAAAGAGCTCGGCTCGCTTCCGACATGGAAGAGGTCGGGCGCGAGGAGCCGCCTCGAGGCCGCGCGACGCTCGCGCGGCATGCGGCAGGAGACCGTCGCCGACGCAATCGGCATCGGGATCGCCACCTACAGGCGCATGGAGGGGAAGAAGACCTACAAGACCCCGGTCCAATACCTGACGCGCTGCGCGCTGCTCTTGGATGTCCCCCTCAGCGCCCTGATCGACGCCGAGGACTGCGAGTGGCCTGAAGGTCCACCCCGCTGGCAGGCGCTCAGCGAGCACCTCGGCGCAAGCTACGGGCTGCCCCCGCCCCCACCGTAGGTCGGCCCGCGGACGAATCGGGCCTCAGCAAGAGATCCGAACACCTGTTCGGGTACACTGCTCTTGGGCGATCACTTCTGATCGCTGACCAGCGGCGACCCCGGGGGAGGTCTACCACCACCGTATGGCTCGTGGAGGGCACGGAGCAGGAAGCAGACGGCGCACCGGTGGCCTACTCGAAGCTGCCCGAGCGGCTGCCCGAGGCCACCGAGTTCAGCGCCGATGCTGACCTCTGCGATCCGGTCTGGGTGATCGAGCAGATCCAGCGCTACCCCGACATCGTCGACGACCTGTACGCGAAGACGACGCTCGAGCGGCGCTACGGCCGGAAGCGGATCCCGGGCCGCTGGTCGCTGATCATGCTGGCCTTCGTGCTCTCGGGCGAGGTAGACGTTGAACCATTTGCCCGGCGGCACCGGACCTCGCGGATCTGGGACCTGGCCGGCTTCTCCTACGTGCCGACGCCGCAGACGATCTGGAATCGCCTCACCGAGCTCGAAGCCCACAGCGAGGCCTTCGTCGAGGCCGCGAACAAGTTGATCCAGCGAGCGATCGGCCACGAGCCGCGCATCGCTCGCTGGGTCTGGGTCGACGCCACCGCCTTCCACACCCACGCGGCGCTCGAGCACTGCTGTCCGGACCGCGCCGCCTGCAAGGCGAAGGGAGGCAATCCGAGAAAGCGCATCGAGCGGGCCACCGACGAGCGAGTCAAAGAGGAGCGCCACGCCGAGGCCGAGAAGGCGCCGCCGCGGACCCGTCGGGCCCCTGACGCCCTGAAGGAGGTGCCGGCGAGGAGGGCTCCGAACGAACGGCCGCCAAAGCGCCGGCGCCCCTACCGCTACTTCGAGCTGAACGGCCACCTCTACCGGACGCTCGATCCGGACGCCGGCGCCCGCGTCTACCGCGGCCCTCGCAACAAGTTCTGGTTCGGCGGTCTCGACCAGTCCGCGGTCTCACTGTTCGTCGGCGCTCCGCTCGCCCTGAACCTGATCCCGGCCAGCAAGAACGAGTTCCAGACCTGGCCCGATCTCTACGAGCGCCTCATGGCCGCCACCGGCACCAAGCCCGAGGCCGTGGTCATGGATCGCGGCTACTCGGTGAGGCAAGTCTTCGAGCACAACACGCGGGAGGGAATCGCTTCGGTCATCCCGTGGCGCCAGCACCGCACAGTGCAGAGCCGCGCTGACCTCGACACCGACCGCTTCGACCGCCACGGAATCCCGCGCTGCAAGCACTGCGGCGGGCCGGGTGACATCGAGAGCGCCGGCCTGGGGTTCTACCGGGCCCGGGGCGAGCCTCGCCTGCGCTTTCGCTGCCAGCTGCGCTGCACCCCTGACTGCTCGCAGACCCAGTCGATCGCCTGCTCAGAAGAGTGGCGCCTGCTGGTCCCGATGAGCCGCCGCAGCCCGACCTACCACGCGCTGTCGCAGGCCGGTAAGAACCCCGAGCGCGTCTTTCGGCACTGGCGCGATCGCTACTCGGTGAACGGCAACTCCGTCGACGGACGGCCGAAGCGCCCCGGCATCGCCTGGCAGAACCTTCGCGCTTCCGCCGCCCTGCTCCTCGAGTGGTTCCGTCTCTCACTCCGGCACGGCTGGATCGGGTCCCACCGGCGGCGCAACCAGTCGCTGCCGTTCCCGCTTCGCGGCAACCGCCGGCCCGGGTCAACGCTCTCAGCTCGCCTGCGTCACGGCCTCGACCTGCCCTACGGCCAGGCTGCGATCCAGGCCGGCCTCGCCGCGGCCGGAGGCGGCGGGCCACCGAACAAGCCCTGAGGCTTCGGATCAGACGAAGGCTGCCTAGCGCCCAGCTCAGCCTGGGCGCTTTCGCTGCGTGCAGCTGGCGATCCGCGATTCGAGCCTCGGCCAACGGGTGATCGGCCCCTAGAACGACTACGGCCCCGTTGCCGGGGCCGCTGCGTGCTCGTCGGTCGAGTTTCTTGAACTAGACCTTGAACACGCCACATGGGCCATGCAGGGATCGAACCTGCGACCTTGAGATTAAGAGTCTCCTGCTC
>CAZARJ010000042.1:0-11247 GCA_964487515.1 uncultured Conexibacteraceae bacterium
GGCGACCGAGACGATCCCCGTCGCCATGACGAGAGCGAAGTAGGAGGGGGAGAGCCCCCGGATCTGTGCGTCGGCGCGCTCGAGCATCGCGCGGATCGCCGAGCAGCGTATTCCCGCCCGCCCCCGCGCGCCAGCACCGCCGAGGTGGCCGGTCACGGAGTTGCCACGGGCCGAGCCCGCACCATCCCGGGGGCGATCGATAGATGAATTGGGGCAATTGGCTGTGGCGATCCGGTGAGCGAAGGCGTGCCCGCGATGGTGGGCGACGTTTTGCCCCGCCGAGGGACGATTTGTCGCCCACCTGCCGTCGCTCCCGGCGAGCGGCGGCCCCGCTGGGCGCTCGGGGTGGGCGCGGCGCGGTGGCTCAGGCGGCGATCGCGGCGCCGACGGCGAGGAGGGCGATCGTGAGGATGCCGATGCCGGCGCGGAGGACGGCGGCGCGGCGGGAGTCGCGGTCGATTCGGCGGGCGAGAGACTCGTCGCCGGGCGCCGCCAGGGCGGCTTGGCGCAGGCGGGTCATCGCGCGGGCCTGGCGCACGCCGGCGGCGGTGGCGAGGACGATCGCCGCGCCGAGGACGGCGGCCACGGTGGCGGCCGCGTCCCAGCCGCCGTCGCGGCCGGCGAGCAGGACGGCGCCGGTGGCCAGCGCGACCAGCAGCGCGATGCCGCCGACGATCCCGTAGCCGCGGCCGAGGGCACGGAAGAAGGCCACCCGCTGGTCCGGCTCGAGCGACTCCCGCGCGGCGCGGACGACGACCACGATCGCGACGAAGCCGCCGACCCAGACCGCCGCGGCGAGCAGGTGGATGAAGACGAGCACCGCGCTCACGCGATCGGCCCCGGTAAGTGGGCGGACGCGTCGGCCGGACGCGCTCCACATTGCACATATCCGGAAATGGCACGGGAAAGCGCAAGCTCGGTGGCCGCGGTCGCGCCCGGGCGGGGGTGCGGTGCGTTCACGCCGACGCCGCGTCCGGGCGTGGGTGCGGCGCGCTCACGAGGCGGGCGCGCTCGGGCGTGGGCGCGTTGCGGGCGGCCTTGCGGGACCGCGGCGGCGGGCCCGGATCGCGGTCGCCGCCGCCAGGGCGACGAAGGCGAGGATCGCGACCTCGCTGGCCACGCCGCCCCACTGCCAGGCGTCGAGGCTGCCCGCCTCGCCGCCGATCAGCCGCACGGCCAGCCCCAGATGCAGGAGGGCGAGGGGGGCGTAGAAGGCGGGCCGGTAGGGCAGGGGGACGCCGAGCACCGCGGGCACGATCACCGGCGCGTGGGCGAAGACCATCGAGAAGACGAAGCCGATGAAGATCGCGTGGACCATCGCGTCGTAGCCGAAGCCGGCGCCGAGCAGGGAGCCCTGCACGACCCAGACGACCCCGGCGACGATCAGCCAGGCGTAGCCGGCGAGCAGCGCGACCGCCATGTAGCGGGTCGCCCCCGTCGTCTTGATCGTGCGGCGGGCGATGTCGAAGCGGGCCAGCCAGAGCGCCTGGCCGATCAGTCCGAGCCCGGCCAGCCGCACGCCCAGGTCGGGCTCGGCGAGGACGAGCACGGCGCCGATCGCGAAGGCGGCCACCGGGATCACGAGCAGCGCCCGGGCGATCGCCGGGAGCCGGCCCATGCGCGAGAGCTCGAGCCGCTCGCCGACGATCGTGAGCACGAGGAACGCGGCGAGCAGCGGCATCACCTCGGGGACCGACGAGCCCGCGAGCCAGGCGATCGCGCCCGCGGCCCAGGCGACGGCGCCGAGGCCCATGATCAGGTTGTGGAGGCTGGGGGCGATCTTGTGCACGACGACGAAGACCGCGACCAGGACGAGCCCGGCCACGGCGAGCAGGATCTGGCCCACCTCCGACGGCAGGCCGACGAGCAGCCAGAGCGCCCCGGCGCCGGCCCCGGCGGGCGCGACGAAGGGCCAGCGGCGGCGCAGCGCCACGGCCCGCTCGAGGCCGATCTGGGTGCCGAGGAAGCCGAGCACGAGCAACGGGCCGTGCAGGCCCGCGAGCGCCGGGCGCAGCTCGGGGATGTCGAGCCCGAGCCGCAGCAGCCCGGCCCAGAGCCCGGCCAGCAGGGCGACCAGGGCGAGGGCGAGCAGCGGGAGCCGCCGGATCAGCCGCGAGGGAGGCTGCCGGGAGGCGCGAGCCGCCCCCGTCTCGCCGCGCGGCGCGGAACCACCCGCCGTCGAGCGCCGCGAGCTCGTGGCGCCGGAGGCCGGCGCCCCGCCTGCGCTCAGCCCTGCCACCCGAGCTCCTCGCGAGCCAGGGCGCTCATCTGCTCCGGATCCCAGGGGGGCTCATAGGTCAGCTCCACCTCGACCTCGTCGATCCCCGACACCTGCCACAGGCAGGAGCGGATCTCGTCCTCGATGTAGCTCGAGAGCGGGCAGGCGGGCGTGGTCACGGTGAAGCGCACGCGGGCGGTGCCGTCGGCGATCGTCACCCCGCGCAGCAGGCCGAGCTCGACGATGTCGATGCCGAGCTCGGGGTCGATCACGTCGTGCAGGAGATCCTCGATCAGCTCCGGGGTGGGGGCGCCGCCGAGCAGGTCGATCCCGCCCGCCTGCGCGCCCGCCGCGGCGCTGTCGGCGACCAGCGGCCCCGGGCCCTCCGGCAGCCCGACGCCGGGCACGGGCCCGCCCTCGGGCAGCGCGGCCGGGGCGGCGGGCCCCGAGCTCCCGCCGCCCCGGCCCGCCGCCTGCTGCCCGCTGCTGTCGCTCATCGCGGCATCCCGTCCTTCAGGCGCTCTCCGCCAGGGCCGCGCGGACGCGGGGGAAGAGCACGTTGTTCTCCTCGTGCACGTGCCGGTGCGTGTCGGCCTCGAGCTCGCTCAGCGCCCGCAGCAGGCCGCGGTGCGTGTTGCAGAAGGCCGCCGCCTCGTCGTAGTCGCCGGCCAGCCTGCGGATCCGGGCCAGCGCCTCGCCGACGTCGGCGTGCTCGCCCTCGTGCTCGCCGAGCAGCGCCTCGAGCCGCTCGGCGGAGGTGTCCTCGCCGAGGCCCGTGCAGGCCGGGAACAGGATCCTCTCCTCGGTCTCCATGTGCTCCTCGAGCGCCTTCCGCATGGCGACGAACTCGTCGCGAAGGTCGGTGAGCTGCGGCTCCTTCGAGACGTGCACGCGGTGGACCGTGGCGACCAGCTCCCCGCAGCGCACGAGCATCTTGCGGCCCGGCTCGTGGTGCCGGCTGACCACGTGCTCGCAGATCTCCGCGATCGAGGCGCCGCTCAGGTCGTGCTCGCCGGCGCCGGCCGCGACGGGCAGACGGTCGGCCGACTCGAGCAGGGTCAGGACGGTGGCCGGGTCGAGGTTGCGCTCGGCGCAGGCGGCGGCGAGGGTCTGACTGCCGCCACAGCAGTAGTCGAGCTTCAGGGCCTCGAGGACGGATGCCGCCTCGGGCCGCTCGGCGACCAGCTCGCCGAGCGGGCGCTCCGCCGGGGCCGGGACCGCGGCGCTCATGCCGCCGCCGCCTCGGTGCGCCCGATCCGCACCCGCCAGACCTGCGGGCCCTGCTCGAGGTAGTCCCAGGTGAAGGCGCCCTCGTGCTCGGCCTCGAACTGGTAGTAGAGCGGCTTGGGGTCGTGGTCGTTGATGAGCACGAAGCCGGCCCCGGGCGCGAGGCCGTTCCAGGTCTCGAAGATCAGCTCGTGGCGCCGGGCGGGGGGCTCCTGGCGGACGTCGAGGTCGATGTCGGCAGCGGTCGAGTCAGTCATCTGGGACCTCCTGGGAGTGTGGGTGGCGCGGGCTGTCGCCCGGCACCCTTTATAACACCAAGTGTGGGTAAAAGGAGTCGCGCGCCGCGCGCCTACAGCTCGACGCCGACCAGCGTCGGCTCCGGGACGAGGCGCACGCCGAAGGCGGCCTCGACCCCGTCGCGGAGCTCGCGGGCGAGGGCCACGAGCTCGTCGGTCGTCGCGCCGCCGCGGTTGACCAGGGCCAGGGTGTGCTTGCCCGAGACCCCCGCGGCGCCGGCGCCGTAGCCGCGCTCGAAGCCGGCCCGCTCGATGAGCCAGGCGGCCGAGGTCTTGACGCGCCCGTCGGGCTCCGGCCAGGCGGGCGGCTCCGCGCCGGCGCCGAGGCGCTCGGCGGCGCGCGCCCGCAGGGCGTCGAACCGGTCCGGGTCGAGGATCGGGTTGGTGAAGAACGAGCCGGCGCTGGTGGAGTCGGGGTCGGCCGGGTCGATGACCATGCCCTTGCCCCGCCGCAGCTCCAGGACCGCCTCGCGGACCTCCGCCAGGGGAGCGCGCGCGCCGATCTCGACGCCGAGCGCCGCGGCGAGCTGCGCGTAGGCGATCGGGGCGCCGAGCGTCGAGGCCTCGAGGTCGAAGGTCGCCGCGAGGACGAGGTGGCGCCCCGGGTCGCGCTTGAAGGCGCTGGTCCGGTAGCCGAGCTCGCACTGGCCGCGGTCCAGGGTCACGATCGCCTCCGCCTCGCGGTCGTAGGCGCGCACGGCGACCAGCGCCCCGCCGACGTCGGCCCCGTAGGCGCCGACGTTCTGGATCGGGGTCGCCCCGACCGAGCCCGGGATCCCCGACAGGCACTCGAAGCCGGCCAGCCCCTCCGCGACGCAGCGGGCGACGAGGCCGTCCCAGGGCTCCCCCGCGGCGACCTGAAGGCGCGCGTGCCCGTCGCGCCGGGACGCCTCAACCCCGCGGGTCCGGATCGCGACCACGGTGCCGTCGAAGCCGGCGTCGGCGATCACGAGGTTGGAGCCGCCGGCGAGCACGAGCACCGGCTCGCCCGCGCGGTCGGCCGCGGCCACCGCCCCGATCAGGGCCTCCTCGTCGGTGGCCTCGATCAGGCGCCGCGCGGGGCCACCCAGCCGCAGGGTCGTCAGCTCGGCGAGCGGGACGTCGTGGCGCTCCGGCATCGCGGGTAAGCCTACGAGGCCGCCGCTTCGCGTCCCGCGTGCCAATCTAATACCCGTGCCGCGGCGTCCGCGGGGGAGGCGGCCGAGGCCGGAGAACCGTCTCGCGAAAAGACGGAAAACAGGTCGGGATTCAGCGGTCGCACAGGTCGCGATCGTAGCTCTCATGCGGAGTCCAAAATCCTACGGAAAGCCAGGATTTGATTGACTTAGGGATCCCCACCGCACGAACGAGGAGCAAGATGAGCGAACAGGAGACACCCAACTACCGTCCCGAGACAGTGGCCCTGCACACCGGCCAGGAGCCCGACACCGACACCAAGGCCCGCGCCGTCCCGATCTACCAGACGACGTCCTTCGTCTTCGACGACGCCCAGCACGCGCAGGATCTCTTCGCGCTCGCGGTCCCGGGGAACATCTACACGCGGATCATGAACCCGACCTGGAACGTGCTCGAGGAGCGGATCGCCGGCCTCGAGGGCGGCGTCGCCGGGCTCGCGATCGCCTCCGGGCAGGCCGCGGTCGCCTACTCCGTCCTCAACGTCACCCGGTCCGGCGACAACGTGATCGCGTCGTCGACCCTTTACGGCGGGACCTACAACCTGTTCGCGCACACCCTGCCGCAGTACGGGATCGAGGTCCGCTTCGCCGACCCCGACCGGCCCGAGCAGGTCGCCGAGCTCGCCGACGAGAAGACGCGGCTGGTCTTCGGCGAGGTGATCGGCAACCCGAAGATGAACGTCCTCGACGTCCGCGCCTGGGCCGACGCCGCGCACGCGCAGGGTCTGCCGCTGGTCGTCGACAACACGGTCCCGACCCCGGTCCTCTGCCGGGTCTTCGACCACGGCGCCGACATCGCGGTCCACTCCGCGACCAAGTTCATCGGCGGCCACGGGACCACGATCGGCGGGCTGATCGTCGACTCCGGGAACTTCGACTGGGCCGCGAACGCGGAGCGGTTCCCGGGCCTGACGACCCCCGATCCCTCCTATCACGGGGTCGTCTGGACGGACGCGCTCGGCCCGGCGGCTTACGTGGGCCGGGTGCGCACGGTGCTGCTGCGGAACCTCGGCGCGGCGCTCTCGCCGTTCAACGCGTTCCTGCTCCTGCAGGGCATCGAGACGCTGGGGCTGCGGATGGAGCGCCACAGCGAGAACGCGCTCGCGGTCGCCAAGCACCTGGACGGGCACGAGAGCGTCACCTGGGTCAGCTACCCGGGCCTGCCGGGGACGCCCAGCAACGAGGTCGCCCAGCGCATCCTCAAGGGCGGCGCCGGCGCGCTGATCGCCTTCGGGATCAAGGGCGGGCGCGACGCGGGCCGCAAGTTCATCGAGAGCCTGGAGCTGCACTCGCACCTGGCCAACATCGGCGACGCCAAGTCGCTGGCGATCCACCCGGCCACGACGACGCACTCCCAGCTCGACGGCGACGAGCTCGAGACCGCGGGCGTGACCGAGGACATGGTCCGCCTCTCGGTCGGCATCGAGCACATCGACGACATCGTCGCCGACCTCGACCAGGCGCTCGCCAAGGCAGCCGGCTGAGGAGCCGATGAGCGAGGGCGTCGGCCCGGTCGAGACCCAGCGGGAGCGCCTCTTCGACGAGGAGCGCCCGCTGGTGCTCGACTCCGGCGCCCGCCTCGGCCCGGTCGAGGTCGCCTACGAGACCTACGGCGAGCTCGACCCGGGCGGCGCCAACGCGGTCTTCGTCTGCCACGCGCTCTCGGGCGACGCGCACGCCGCCGGCCTGCACCCGGGAGCGACCCGCCCCGGTTGGTGGGACAACATCATCGGCCCGGGGCGGCCGCTCGACACCGACCGCTTCTTCGTCATCTGCGCGAACGTGCTCGGCGGCTGCCGGGGGACGACGGGCCCGGCCTCGATCGATCCGGCCACGGGCCGCCCCTACGGGCTGCGCTTCCCGCAGCTCGCGGTCCGCGATCTGGTCGCCGTGCACCGGGCGCTGCTGAAGCGGCTCGGGGTCAGCCGGCTGCTGGCCGCGATCGGGGGCTCGCTGGGCGGCATGCAGGCGCTGCAGTGGGCGCTCGATCACCCGGCCGAGATCCGGGCCGCGATCGTGATCGCCGCCTCGGCGCGGCTGTCGGCGCAGAACATCGCCTTCTCCGCGGTCGCGCGCGAGGCGATCATGCGCGACCCGGCCTTCGCCGGCGGCGACTACTACGACGCCGCCGAGGGTCCCGACCGGGGGCTCGCGCTGGCGCGGATGATCGGCCACATCACCTACCTGTCGGAGGAGTCGATGCGGGAGAAGTTCGGGCGCCGGATCCAGGATGCCGACTCGCCCCGCTACGGCTTCGACGTCGACTTCGAGGTCGAGAGCTACCTCCAGCACCAGGGGCAGTCGTTCGTCGAGCGCTTCGACGCCAACACCTACCTGTATATGACCCGGGTCATGGACTACTTCGACCCCTTCGGCGACCCGGCCGCGGTCCGCCGCCAGGTGGCCGCGGGCGACTCGCGCTACCTCGTCCTCTCCTTCGACTCCGACTGGCGCTTCTCGACCGAGCACGCGCGGGCGATCGTCGCCGACCTGCGCCTCGCCGGCGCGCCGGTGAGCTTCCGCGAGATCTCCTCGCCGCACGGCCACGACTCGTTTCTGATGCCGACCCCGGAGTACCACCGCACGGTCGCCGGCTACCTCGGCCAGCTCGCCGCCGAGGCCGGGCTCGGGGCGGGCTGATGCGCCGCGACCTGGACGTGGTGGCGCGGCTGGTCGGCCACGACAAGCGCGTCGTGGACCTGGGCTGCGGGAGGGGCGAGCTGCTCGAGCACCTGATCAAGGAGCAGGGCTGCGACGGGCTCGGGGTGGAGCGCGACGAGGAGAACTTCCACGCCTGCATCGCCCGTGGCGTGCCGGTGACGCTGGGCGACATCGAGACCGAGCTGCGCGCGATGGAGCCGCACAGCTTCGACTGCGCGGTGCTCTCGCTCACCCTGCAGGCGACCGGGCGGCCCGACCGGGTGCTGGGCGAGATGCGGCGGGTGGCGCCGCGCCGCGTCGTCTCGCTGCCCAACTTCGGCCACTGGCGGCTGCGCCTCGGGCTCGCGCTCCGCGGCCGGATGCCCTCCTCCCGCTCGCTGCCCTACGAGTGGTACGACACGCCGAACATCCACCTCTGCACGCTGCGCGACTTCGAGGCCCTGATCCCCGAGCTCGGGATGCGGGTCGCCGACCGCGTGCTCCTGGACGAGGACGGCCACGCGGTGAGCGGCCTCGTCGGCCTGCTCCCCAACCTGCTCGCCGTCGGCGCCGTCTACGCCCTCGAGGGCTAGCCGCCGTCCCGGCCCTGCCGCTTCTCGATCGCCTCGAGCCGCTCCTCGATCCGCGCCAGCGCGGCGAGCGTGTCGTCGCTGAGCCCCGCGCGGCGCCTGCCGCGCTCGACGAGCAACGCGGCCACGATCGCGGTCACCACGCTGAGCAGCGCGATCCCGTTGACCATCAAGATCGATCCGACGACGCGCCCGAGGGTGTTGTGGGGGACGACGTCCCCGTAGCCCACCGTGGTCACGGTCTGAAGCGCCCACCAGAGGCTGTCGCCCAGGCTGCCGAAGCCGCTCGGGTCGAACAGCCAGACGACGATCCCCCCGGTGATGGTGAGCGACAGCGAGGAGGCGCTGATCAGCCACCAGGCGCGGCGGGGCGTCACGGGCTTGCCGAGGAGGAGGCGCTCCAGCGGTCTCGACCCGGGCCCCCGCTTCGAACCGGCCTCGGCCATGTGGACGAGTATCGCGCCGCGACCGGCGGACGCGGGGGAGCGCCGCGGGGGAGCCGATGACGCCCCCGCCGCGCGCCGCGCGCGCCTTCGGCTCCGCCGGGCACGCCCGGCGCCGCGCCCGCTCAACGATCGGCGGGCGAGATCAGCTCCAGCACCGCCCGCTCGATCCGCGCCCGGGCGGCGTTGCCGGGCCGCCGGCCGGCCGGGATGCCGTCGAGGCCGAGCGTCTCGCCGGCGCGGAAGCGATCGAGGACGCGCGGGTCGATGTAGGAGCTGCGGCAGACGGCGGGCGTGTTGCCGAGCGCCTCGGCGACGCGCTCGACCGCGGCGGCGATCTCCCGCCGCTCGGCCGCCTTCGACGCCGGCGGCTCGGCCCGCGCCAGCTCGACGGCGGCGAGCACCGTCCCGTGCCAGGTGCGGAAGTCCTTGGCCGAGAACTCCTCGCCGATCGCCGCCTGGATGTACTCGTTGATGTCCTCGGAGCGCAGGTCGTGCCAGCGGCCGCCGGAGCGGTAGGCGAGCAGGTCGTCGGGCCCGCTGCGGCGGCGGCGCATCATCGCGATCGCCCGCCGGGCGGCGGGGTCGCGGATCGACTGCACGCGCCGCTGGCCGCCCTTCGCCGGGAAGTCGAAGACGACCTCGCGCTCGCCGACGGTCACGTGCTCGCGCAGGATCGTCGCCAGCCCGTAGCTCTCGTTCTCCTCCGCGTAGCCCTCGCCGCCGATGCGGAAGAAGCCGAGGTCAAGCAGGCGCACGGCGCAGGCGAGGGCGCGCTCGCGCGGCATGCCCTCGCGTCGCAGGTCGCGGCCGACGGCGCGCCGCAGGTCGGGGAGCAGGCGGCCCATGCGCCGGACCCGCGCGAACTTGCGCTCCGCCCGCCGCGCGTGCCAGCGCGGGTGGTAGAGGTACTGCTTGCGGCCGGCGGCGTCGACGCCGGTCGCCTGGATGTGGCCGAGGGGGTCGGGGCAGATCCACACGTCCCGCCAGGCGGGCGGGATCGCGAGCCCGGCGATCCGCTCCAGCGTCTCCTCGTCGTCGATCGGCTCGCCGCCGGCGTCCAGGTAGGAGAAGCCGCGGCCGCGCCGCCGCCGCCGCATCCCCGCGGCCGAGCAGTCCGCGCGCCGCAGCCGTCCCCTGCTCGTGCTCATCGCGCCGGAGCTCCTCTCACGCGTCGAGTGTGATGGATGGATTCCCGGCGGGATCGGCCGCAAACCGCGTCGCGCGAGCCCGCGGAGCCGAGCCGGGGGGCCGTCACCGGTAGGCTCCCTCGCGGTGACTCTCTTCGGTGCAGAGCATGTTGAGCGCTATCGCGCCACCGACGGCGCGGAGGGCCACGAGTGGAACGGGACGCACGTGCTGCTGCTGACGACCACGGGCCGCAGGTCCGGCGAGAAGCGGACGACGCCGCTGATCTACGCCCGCCACGGCGACAGCTTCACGGTGATCGCCTCCAAGGGCGGCTCCGACGAGCCGCCCGCCTGGTACCTGAACCTCTCCGCCGATCCGGACGTCGAGGTCCAGGTCGGGGCCGAGCGTTTCGAGGCGCGGGCGCGCACCGCGAGCGAGGAGGAGAAGCCGGCGCTCTGGAAGGCGATGGTCGCGGAGTGGCCCGACTACGACGAGTACCAGCGCAAGACCTCACGGGTCATCCCCCTCGTCGTGCTCGACCGCGCCTGAGGCGCGCGCAGCCGAGATGGGCGACTACGGTCACGACCTTCAGCTCGGGATCTTCGTCACGCCCCAGGCGGCCGCCGCGGAGCAGGTGCTCGGGCTCGCCGGGCTCGCCGAGGAGCTCGGCCTGGACCTGGTCACCTTCCAGGACCACCCCTACCAGCCCCGCTTTCTCGACACCTGGACCCTGCTCTCGGTGGTCGCCGCGCGGACCTCGAAGGTGCGGGTGGCACCGAACGTCGCCAACCTGCCCCTGCGGCAGCCGTTCGTGCTCGCCCGCAGCGTCGCCAGCCTCGACATCCTGAGCGGCGGCCGGGTCGAGCTCGGGATCGGCTCGGGCGCCTTCTGGGAGGCGATCGTCGCCGCGGGCGGACCGGACCTGACGCCGGGACAGGGCGTGGACGCGCTCGCCGAGGCCCTGGAGGTGATCCGTGCGGTCTGGCGCGGGCAGGGCGAGACGGTGCGGCACGAGGGCGAGCACTACCGGATCAGCGGCGCCCGGTCCGGCCCGCCGCCCGCGCACCCGATCGAGATCTGGATCGGCGCCTACAAGCGGCGCATGCTGGCGCTGACCGGCGCGCAGGGAGACGGCTGGCTGCCGAGCATCGCCTACGCGCCGCTCGGTGAGCTGCCGGGGATGAACGCGGCGATCGACGCCGCCGCCGAGGAGGCCGGCCGCAGCCCCGCCGCGGTGCGCCGGCTGCTCAACATCCAGGGCAGCTTCGGGGCTGGCCCCGGGTTCCTGCAGGGGTCGCCCGCCGAGTGGAGCGAGCAGCTCGCCGAGCTGGCACTCGAGCAGGGCTTCAGCTCGTTCATCCTCGCCACCGACTCGCCCGAGGAGGTGCGTCGCTTCGCCGAGGAGGTCGCCCCGGGCGTTCGCGAGCTGGTCGAGGCCGGGCGGCGCGAGCCGGGCGGGGAGGGCTCCGCTGAGTCGGGCGTGGAGCCGGGCGCGGCTCGCGGGGCGACGCCGGGCGCGACGCCCTG
>CAZARJ010000043.1:0-11033 GCA_964487515.1 uncultured Conexibacteraceae bacterium
CGCCGAGCTGGGGCGACTTCGCGCTCGGGATCGCGCTGGCGATGATCGCCTACACGGGGATCGAGACGATCTCGAACATGTCGGAGGAGGCGGTCGAGCCGCAGCGCACCGTCCCGCGCGGCGCGGGCTGGGTGGTGGTGGCCGTGCTCGGGCTCTACGCGCTGCTGCCCGTGGTCGCGCTCTCGGCGATGCCGGTCACCGCCGTCCCCGGCGGCTACGAGACCGAGCTCGGGACGAGGTTCGCCAGCGATCCCGTGCTCGGGATCGTCGAGAACCTGGGTCTCGGCGCCGGCCTCACGGACGCGTTGCGGGTCTACGTCGGCGTCCTCGCCGCGGTGATCCTGCTGATCGCCACCAACGCGGGCATGATCGGCGTCTCCAGGCTCACCTTCTCGATGGGGCACTTCCGGCAGATGCCCGAGCGGCTGCGCCGGATCCACCCGCGCTACCGGACCCCGCACGTGGCGATCGTCAGCTTCTCGGTCGTGGCGGCGATCGCCCTGCTGCCGGGCCGGGTCGAGCTGCTGGCGACGATGTACTCGTTCGGGGCGATGCTCTCGTTCACGATCGCCCACGTGGCGATCGTCCGCCTGCGCTTCCGGCGGCCGGAGAAGGAACGGCCGTGGAAGCCGCCGGGGGAGGTCTCGATCCGGGGCGTCGCGGTCCCCCTCACGGCCCTGGTGGGGGGAGTCGGGACCGGCGCGGCCTGGATCGTCGTGATGGCGATGAATCCGGACACGATGGCGATCGGGCTCGGCTGGATGGCGCTGGGAACGGCCGGCTACGCGATCTACAGGCGGCGGCGGGCCCTGCCGCTCACGGGCACGGTCGAGGTCGCGCGCCCGGAGCCGCTCGGGGTCGAGGAGGTCGAGCTGCGGTCGGTCGTCGTCCCCTTCGAAGACGACCCCTTCTCCGAGCAGGTGGTCGCGACCGCGGTTCGCCTCGCCCATCGCGGATCGCGCCGGATCCACGTCCTCTCCCTGCTCAACGTGCCCGCCCACCTGCCGATCGACGCGCCGTTGCCGCGCCTTCAGCAGCGTGCCCAGGCGAAGGTCGAGCAGGCGAAGCTGGTCGGCGGCCGGCGCGTGGGCGGTCGCGTGATGCGCGTGCGGCCCGGTGGCGCGGCGAACGCGATCGTCGCCGAAGCGCGCTCGGTCGAGGCCAGCGCGATCGTCATGCAGCTCACCTACCGGGACGGGGCGCCGCTCTACGGACGCACGCTCGAAGGCGTGCTGGCGAAGCGGCCCTGCCGGGTTCTGGTGACCGGCGATCCGGCAGCCGGGCCCGGGGCCCGCGGCGCCCCCGTGTCCCTGCCGGAGCGGGCCTAGAATCGCCGCGATGGGCTCCCCGCAGCGGATCTCCTCGGCCGGCGCGCTCGTCCTCGCCCCGCTGATCGCGGCGCTCGGCGTCCTGCTGGTGGCCCGCACGCTCGCCGCCGGCGGCGGCGTCCTCTCGCTCGGAGTGCTCGCCGGGGCGATCTTCATCGCGATCGGCCTGGCGCGACTCCACCTGGCGCGCAGGACGGCGCCGGGGAGGGGCGGGCGGGAGCCCGGCGATTGAGCGCGCCGGGACGCCGGGGCCCGCCGCTCGGGCGTCGCTTCCTCGGCATCCCGTGGCTGTGGGCGGTCGCCCACTCCGCGGTCGCCTTCTCGGTCTACTACGCGCTCGGGATCGTCGCTGACCGGGGTCTGGCGCTGACGCCGGCGATCTTCGCCGTCGCCGGCCTCGTCTACGTGCTGGCGACGATGACGTACGTCGAGGGCGCCGCGATGCTCAACGAGCCGGGGGGCTCGAACACGCTCGCCCGCCACGCCTTCAACGAGCTGGTCAGCTTCGCCGCCGGCTGGGCGATCCTCGTCGACTACGTGATCGTGCTGGCGCTCGCCGCGATCAGCGTGCCTCACTACCTGGCGCCGTTCTCGGAGGGCCTGGCGGGCGGCGCGGGGGAGATCGCGATCGCCCTCGGCGTCGTCGCCGTTGCCGCGGGCATCAACCTCGTCGGCTTCACCGGGCGCCGCCGCCAGGGATGGCTGATCGCGCTGACCGCGGCCGACCTGCTTCTGCAGGTGGCGCTGATCGCGGTCGGGATCGTTCTGGTCTGGGATCCGGGGGCGCTCACCGGCCAGCTCGAGCTGTTCGGGGTCCCCGATGTCGGCGACATCGGCTTCGCGCTCGTGATCTCGATGGTCGCGCTGGCCGGGATCGAGGCCGCATCCGATCTGGCCCCGGACCTGGCCTGGCGGAGCGCCGACCTGAAGCGGGTCCTGCGGGTGGGCTCGCTCGTGGTCCCGTTCGTCTACGTGGGCATGGCCGTGGTCGCGCTCATGGCGCTGCCGGTCGTGGCCGGCCCGGACGGCCCGCAGACCGCCCTGGCGACCGTCTGGGAGGACGCGCCGGTGCTCGGCATCGCCTCCTCGCTCGAGCCCGGCTGGGTCGCCGATGTGGCGCGCTGGGCCGTGGCCGCGATCGCCCCGCTGGTGCTCGTCTTCGCCGCCACGGTGACCATGCTCGGCCTCTCGCGCCACATTCACGTGCTCGGCGTCAACCGCCAGATCCCGAGCTGGCTCGGCAAGCTCGGCCGCCGCCGCTCGACCCCGCACGTCGCGATCCTGCTCGCGACCCTGATCGCGGCGGGCCTCGTGCTCCCCGGCGACGTGGAGCTGCTCGCCGGCGTCTTCGCCTTCGGGGCCATGCTGGCGATCTCGATCGCGCACCTGTCACTGATCCGGCTCCGCTTCACCGATCCCGATCGCGAGCGGCCCTACGCGGTCCCCCTCCCGGTTCGCGTCGGCCCGGCGCTGGTCCCGCTGCCGGCGGTGCTCGGCTTGCTGCTCGGCTGCGCGGGGTTGGTCACCCTAGCCCTCCTGCACGGCGGAGCCCTCTACGTGGGCGGCGGCTGGATGGCCTTCGGCCTGCTCGGCTACGTCGCCTACCGCCGCCTGGCCGAAGGGATCTCGCTGACCGAGCGGGTCGCCGTCCCCGAGCGGGCCCTGCAGAGGCTCCCCGCCGACGTCGATCTGGAGAGCATCCTGGTGCCCGTCTTCGGCCGGCCCGCCGACGATGAGATCGTCTCGACGGCGGGGCGTCTGGCCGAGTCGGCCCCGCGTCCCGGTCGCGCTCCGCCGCGCCTCGAGCTGCTCTATGTGATCGACCTGCCGCTCAGCGTGCCGCTCGAGGGCCCGCCGCCCCCGGATCGCCTCGACCGCGCCGAGCGGGCCCTGGCCCGGGCGCTGGACGTGGCCTCGGAGTACCCGCCCGTGCAGGCCACGGCGAGCTGGGTGACGGCGCGCAGCATCGGCGAGGAGATCGTCGCGCGGGCGCGCGAGCGCCGCGTCGAGGCGATCGTCGTCGGGGGCGAGCCGCCGAGCGGGATCCGCGGCGGGGCGGTGCTCGGCGGAGTCCGCGCGGCGAAGCCGGCCGAGATCGGCCCGGTGAGCGCCTACGTGCTCCGCAACGCGCCCTGCAGGGTCCTGCTCACCGCCCCTCCCGGCGGTGAATAAGATCGACCCGATGCTGATCCTGATCGTCGGCTGCGGGCGCGTCGGCTCGTCCCTCGCCCGGACCATGCTCCTCGAGGGCCACTCGGTCTCCTGCCTCGACGAGGACCCCGACTCCCACGCCCGCCTCGAGCTCGGCCTCGACTCGACCTGGGAGGACGCGGGCGGGCAGTTCACGGTCGGCACGGGGCTCGAGATCGACGCCCTGCTGACCGCGGGGATCGAGGACGCCGACGTCTTCGTCGCCTCCACGAACGGCGACAACACGAACATCGTCATCGCCCAGATCGCGCAGCGGCGCTTCCGGGTGGCCGCCGTGCTGGCGCGGATCCTCGACCCCTACCGGGCCGAGTGGTACAAGACGCAGGGCCTGCACACGATCTGCCCGACCCGGACCGCGATCGAGATGCTGACCGAAGACGTGCGCGGGATAGCCGCCGCGCACCGGGAGGCGGGCACCGGTGGCTGACGGCCGGCACAACGGCCCCGACTACGTCCTCATCGTCGGCGGCGGCAAGGTCGGGTGGAACCTGACCCGGGAGCTGATCGACAAGGGCCACGAGGTGACGCTGGTCGAGGCCGACCGCGACCGCTACCTGACCATCGAGCAGGAGCTCGAGCACCGGGTCCAGTACGGGGACGCCTCCGAGCTCTGGGTGCTCGAGCGGGGCGGGATCGAGCGCGCCGACATGGTCATCGCGGTGACCGGCGACGACGAGGACAACCTGCTCATCTGCCAGGTGGCGAAGGACAAGTACGGCGTCGAGCGCGTGATCGCGCGGGTCAACAACCCCCGCAACCGCCAGCACTTCGAGCTCCTCGGCGTCAAGCCCTACGTCTCCGCCACGGACCTGATCCTGCGCCTGATCGAGCGCCAGGTGCCGCGCTACGGGCTGGTCCAGCTGCTCGACCTCGCGGACGCCAGGATCGAGATCATCGACATGATCGTCGGCGAGGACGCGGAGGTGGTCGGCAAGCGCGTCGCCGAGCTGCGCATGCCGCGGGGCAGCCTGCTGATCAGCGTGGTCCGCGACGGCAGCGGCTTCGTGCCCACCGCCGACACCGTGCTGCGGGCCGGCGACGAGGTGCTCGCGGTCCTCGATCCGCGCGTCGAGGAGGAGCTGACCGACTACCTGGGGCTCGAGCAGGGCACGATCGGGAGGACGGGAAGCTGAGCGCGAGGCGGGTCGAGCATCTGCTGGTCGGGGGCGGGGTCGCCGCGGCCCACTGCGCGGCCGAGCTGCGCCGCCGCGGCGCGGAGGGGTCGATCCTGCTCGCCGGCCGCGAGCCGGAGCCGCCCTACGACCGCCCGCCGCTCTCCAAGGAGTACCTGCGCGGCGAGTCCGCCCGCGCCGACGCCTACGTGCACCCGCCCTCCTGGTATGAGGAGAACGAGGTCGAGCTGCTGACCGGGCGCAACGTGATGGCGCTCGAGGTGGGCGAGCGCCGGGCGAAGCTCCAGGGCGGGGAGGAGGTCGAGTTCGGGACCGCCCTGCTGGCCACCGGGGCGATGGTCAACCTGCTGCGCGTCGACGGGGTCCAGCTCGAGGGGATCCACTACCTGCGCGCCTTCGGCAACGCCGACGCGATCCGCGAGGACCTCGGGGACGCCGAGCACGTGGTCCTGGTCGGCGGCGGCTACATCGGGGTCGAGGTCGCCGCCTCGCTGACCGCGCTCGGCAAGCGCTGCACGATCGTCGAGGTCGAGCCAGTGGTGCTCGGGCGCGTCTTCGGGCAGCCCGTCGGGCGCTGGTTCCAGGAGCTGCTCGAGGCCCGCGGGGTGACGATCGCCGGCGGCGAGACGGTAGCTGCCTTCGAGGGCGACGAGCGGGTCGGCACGGTGCTCTGCGAGAGCGGCCTGGAGATCGCCTGCGACGCGGTCGTGATCGGCGTCGGCGTGCGCCCGGACACGATGCTGGCGGGTCGCTCAGGCCTCGAGCTCGGCGACGGGGTCGCCTGCGACGCCGGCCTCGAGACCTCGGCCGAGGGGATCTTCGCGGCCGGCGACTGCTGTAGCTGGGACAGCCCCCTGCACGGCGCGCCCGCCCGCTTCGAGCACTGGGACGTCGCCCTCCAGCAGGGCCGGCACGCGGCCGCCGGGATGCTCGGCGACAAGCGCCCGTTCGAGGTCGTGCCCTACTTCTACAGCGACATCGCCGACTGGGCCTCGCTCCAGTTCGTGGGCGGCGGCCGCAGCTGGAGCGAGCTGCTCTGGCGCGGCGAGCCCGAGGAGGGGCGCTTCTCGGTCTGGTACGTGGCCGACGAGCGCCTCGTCGGCGTGCTCTCGGTGGGCCGGCCCGAGGATCTGCTCGACGGCCGGCGGCTGATCGCGGACGGCACGCCGATCGGCTCGCAGCGGGAGCGCATCGCCGACCCGGACTCGGATCTGGCCGAGATCGGCTGAACGGCGCTCAACCGGAGCCGCCGTCCACTAACCTTTCCCCCGCGATCCGCCCGCGAGCGGATCGACTGGCCGTTGCGGGCTGGTGTAATGGCAACACGCCTGCCTCTGGAGCAGGAATTTGGGGTTCGAGTCCCTGGCCCGCAGTCCCTGACGGGCCGGGAGGGCGCTGCTCGGCGTCATCGCCCGGCTTGTGGCCCGGGGGCCACGGCACCGGACTCTTCCTTGATCAGCACCCTCCCGACCTCGTCAGAAGACCTGGCGGGCCGGGAGGTCCGTGGATCTGCGTCCTCGTCGGCTTACGGCCCAGGGGCCGCTGCGCCTTCCGGCCTCGTCCGAGGGTCAGCCGGCCAGCAAGGTGTCCTGATGGTCCCCTGTGCCGCCGGTCCAGGTGCCGTATAGGCGCTCGTAGGCGCCGCCGGCGGCGAGCAGCTCCTCGTGGGTGCCGCTCTCGGCGATCCGGCCCCGCTCGATGACGACGATCTTGCTCGCCCGCCGGATGGTCGAGAGGCGGTGGGCGATCACGATCGCGGTGCGCCCGCCGAGCAGACGCTCCTGACCGGCCTCGATGCGGCGCTCGGTGCGCACGTCGACGTTCGAGGTCGCCTCGTCGAGGATCAGCACGCGGGGCTCGGCGATCAGCGCCCGGGCGAAGGCGACGATCTGCCGCTCGCCCGCCGACAGGTGGCTGCCGCGCTCGCCGACCTCGCCCTCCAGCCCGGGGCCCGGCGGGTCGAGCAGCGGCCCGCCACCGACCGCGCGCAGCGCCGCGGCCACCTCCTCGTCGCGCGCGTCCGGGCGGCCGAAGCGGACGTTGTCGGCGATCGTGCCGCTGAACAGGAAGCCCTCCTGGGGAACGATGCCGAGCTGCGCCCGCAGCGCCTGGGAGTCGAGCTCGCGGATGTCGCGGCCGTCGATCAGGACCTTGCCGCGCTGCGGGTCGTAGAAGCGCGTGATCAGCTTCGCCATCGTCGACTTGCCGGCGCCCGTCTCACCGACCAGGGCGACCGTCTCGCCCGGCTCGATCCGCAGGTCGATGTCGCGCAGCGCCCACTCGTCCTGATCGTCCGCCGGCGCCGCGGCCGGCTCCTCCGCCCGCCCGGCGCGCGCCCGGCGGGCGTCCTCCGCGTACGAGAACCAGACGCCGCGCAGCTCGATCGCGCCCTCCAGCCGTCCCGGATCCGCGGCGGCGCGCCGGTCGACCGTGTCGGGCTCGGTGTCGAGCAGGTCGAAGATCTTGTCCAGCGCGGCCATGCCCTGCTGGTAGGTCGTGTAGAGCTGGCTGATCTGCTGGATCGGGTCGAAGAAGATCTGCAGGTAGCCGACGAACGTGACCAGGACGCCGATCGCGATCTGCCCCTCGATCGCCTGATAGCCGCCGTAGAGGAGGATCGCGGCGGTGCCGATCGCCGACAGCAGCTCGACGCCCGGGAAGTAGGCCGCGTTCATGTGGACGGTCCGCATGTTGACCGCCCGGTTGGCCTCGTTCAGGCGCTCCATCTCGGCCACGTGGCGTCCCTCCTGGCCGAAGCTGCGGACCACCCGGATCCCGCCCAGCGTCTCCTGCAGGTAGGCGGTGATCTCGGCGATCCGCTCGCGGGTCATCCGGTAGGCGCTCGCCGAGGCGATCCGGAAGATCAGGCTGCCCGCGGCGAGCAGCGGGAAGGTGAGGAAGGTGACGAGGGCGAGCTGGGCGTCGATCGAGAGCAGGATCGCGACCACCCCGAGCAGCGTCAGCGTGCTCGAGAACAGGGTCACGACGCCGTCGGTCACGAGCGCGTCGAGCGCCTGCACGTCGTTGGTCAGCCGCGAGATCAGCACCCCCGGGCGGTTGCGGGTGTAGAAGCCGATCGACATCGCCTGCAGGTGCGTGTAGATGCGCTCGCGCAGGTTCTGCAGCACGCGCTGGCCGACCCAGCCGACGAGGTAGGTCTGCGCGTAGGTGGCCCCCCAGTAGAGCGCCGCCGAGGCGAGGAAGACCGCCACGATCACGGTCAGGGCGCTCATGTCGCCGGGGACGATCGCGTCGTCGATCGCGCGCCCGGCAAGATATGGTGGGGCGAGCGCGGCGGCGGTGGCGGCGAGCAGCGCGAGGATCGTCAGGGCGACGCGGGCGCGATACGGGCGCAGCAGCCCCAGCAGCCAGCGGACCTTGCGGCCGCGCCCGTCGGCGCCGCGGATCGTGCGGGCGAGCTCGCGCAGCAGGCGCCAGGCGTCGCTCACAGCGGCGTCGCCTCCTCGCGCTCAGGCTCCCGCGCCCCCGTCCCGGGCTCCTCCCCGTGGCCGGCGATCTCCCGGTACAGCGGCGAGCGCGCGACCAGCTCCTCGTGGGTGCCCCGGTCGGCGATCCGGCCCGCGTCGAGGACGATGATCTCGTCGGCGAGCGCGATCGTCGACAGGCGGTGGGCGATGATGAAGGTGGTCCGGCCGCTCGCCGCCTCTCCGAGGCCGCGGCGGATCTCGGCCTCGGTGGTCGCGTCGACCGAGGAGGTCGCGTCGTCCAGGATCAGGATCCGCGGGTCGGCGAGCAGCGCGCGGGCGATCGCGATCCGCTGGCGCTGGCCGCCGGAGAGGGTGAGGCCGCGCTCGCCGACGAGGGTCTCGTACCCGTCGGGGAGCTGCTCGATAAAGCCGTGGGCCTGGGCGCGGCGGGCGGCGAGCTCGATCTCCTCCCGGCTGGCCCCGGGCCGCGCGTAGGCGATGTTCTCGGCCACCGAGGCGCTGAACAGGAAGCTGTCGTCGGCGACGAAGGCGACCTGCGAGCGCAGCTCCGCCAGATCGAGCTCGCGCAGGTCGGCGCCGTCGATCGACACCGAGCCGGAGGTCGGGTCGTAGAGGCGCGCCAGCAGGGCGAGCAGGCTCGTCTTGCCGGACGCCGTCGGGCCGACGAGCGCGACGACGCTCCCGGCCGCGACCTCGAGGTCGATGTCGCTCAGCGCCTCCTCGCCGTCCCGGTAGGCGAGGCTCACCCCGCGCATGCTCACCTGACCGCCCCCCGCGGGCAGCGGCGCCGGATCCGCGGGCGTCTCGATCTCGGGCTCGGTGTCGAGGATCTCGAAGAGGCGGTTGCCGGAGGCGATCGCCCGCTGCGACATGCCGAGCGCCATGCCGAGCATGCGCATCGGGCCGATCAGCATGATCAGGTAGGTGTAGAAGGCGGTGAAGTCGCCCAGCGTGAGGCTGCCGCCGACGACCTGGTGGCCGCCGACCAGCAGCACGACGGCGAGGCCGAGGTTGGGGAGGAAGGCCAGCAGCGGGTTGTAGAAGGCGCGCAGCCGGGTCGAGTAGACGTTCTGGTCGAAGACGCGGGAGACGCGGTTGCGGAAGCGGTCCAGCATGTGCTCCTCGCGGGCGAAGGCCTTGACCACGCGAACGCCGGAGACCGATTCCTCGGCCTCCACGGTCAGCTCCGCGATCCGCTGCTGGACCTCCTGCAGCGCCGGGCGCGAGGTGCGGTTGTAGCGCATCGCCATGACCACGACGATCGGCACCGGGATCAGGGCGAGGAAGGCGAGGCCCGGCTGGATCACGAACATCACCGCCGCCGCCAGGACCAGGGTGAGGGCGCTCTGGGTGATGAAGATCAGCCCGTAGCCGAGGAAGAAGCGGATCGCCTGCAGGTCCACCGTCGCCCGCGACATGAGCTGGCCGATCTGCCAGCGGTCGTAGAAGCCCAGCTCGAGCGTCTGCAGGTGCCCGTAGAGGCGCTCCCGCAGGTCGAACTCGACCGCCAGGGAGACGCGCCCGGCGATGATGCGGCGCGCCGCGGTCAGGGCCAGGCGCAGCAGGCCGGCGCCGACGATCGTCAGCGCGAGCGGCAGGACGGCATCGCGATCGTCGCGGCCGATCGCGTCGATCACGTTGCCGATCAGCCATGGGATCAGCACGGTCATCACCATCGCCACCGAGGCGAGCGCGATCGCGGCCACGTTCTGCCAGGCGTAGGGGCGCAGGAAGCCGAGCAGGCGGCGGAATGTGGACGGCCGGGCCAACCCCATCACTATACAAAGTGAAGTATTGATCGAGGTCGCGGCATCGAGGCCGCCTGGATTGCCGGCCCCGCCGGCCGCCAGGGGCCCGCGGAGGCCGCTGCGCGCCTATGCCTGCGGCTGCGGCTGCGGCTCGGGCGCGCTGCGCAGCGCCCCGGCGCTCGCGAGGACGACGAGCAGGATCGCGAGCAGCTCCCGCCCGGCGAGGTCCTGCCCGAGGACGAGGGCGCCGATCAGGGCGGCGACAGCGGGCTCGACGCTGAGCAGGACGCCGAAGGCCTGCTCCGGCAGCCGCCGCAGCGCCTCGAGCTCCAGCGAGTAGGGGATCGCCGAGCTGAGCAGCGCGACGCCGAGGGCGACGGCGGCGAGCGCCGGATCGAGCAGCGCGCCGCCCCCGCCGGCGATCCCGAACGGGATCAGGATCGCCGCCGACAGCGCCATCGCCGCCGACAGCCCACCCCTGCCCGCCGGACCGCGGCCGACGCGCGCCGCAAGCAGGATGTAGGCGGCCCACATCGCTCCCGCGCCGAGCGCGAACGCGGCGCCGAGCGGGTCCAGGCCGTCGCCGAGGTCGGGCGCGAACAGCAGCACGCCGAGCGTCGCCAGCAGCGCCCAGAGCAGATCGGCGCGCCCGCGCGAGGCGAGCGCCGCGACCGCGAGGGGCCCGGTGAACTCGAGCGTCACCGCGATCCCGAGCGGCATCCGGTGTAGCGCTTCGTAGAAGCACAGGTTCATCCCCGCGAGGGCGACCGCCAGCAGTGCGATCTCGGCCCCGACGCGGCGCTCCGCGGAGACGCGCGGGGGACGGCGGAGGGCGAGCAGGATCAGAGCGGCGAACAGCGTGCGCAGAAAGACCGTGCCCGCCGGGCCGAGCTCGGCGAAGAGCGTCGTCGCCAGCGCCGAGCCGAGCTGCACGGAGGCGATCCCGCCCAGGACCATGGCGACGGCGAGCTGTCGCCGCCCGCTGTCGGCTCCGTCTCGGGCGCTGCCGGTCAAGCGCGTCTGCCGCCTTTCGTGTGTCTGCTCGCCCGCCCCCGGCGGGGCGCGGTGCGTCGCCGGCGATCCCCCGCCTCCGGCCCCGCACATGATGCTCGCTTCGCGCTGCGCCGGCCGGTGCGCCGGCCGGGCGCGATGCCGCCTTCGCCG
>CAZARJ010000044.1:0-3060 GCA_964487515.1 uncultured Conexibacteraceae bacterium
GGCTCATCGGTCCCCCCCGATCAGGAAGCCGAGCAGATCGCGCGACGCTCGGGTCGCGGCGCCGGCGCCGGCGCCCTCGCCCGCCGCGGCGCCCGGGGCCCCGTCAGGAGCGGCGTCGAGGCCGGCGCTCGGAGCGTCAGCGGCGCTCGCCGCCCCGGAGCCCCCGGCATCGGCGAACCCGGGCAGGCCCTCGCCGGCGATCGTCGCCGCCGTCGGCGCCGGGGCCCCCGCCGGCGCGGCCGCCGACGAAGAGCCCGTCCAGTTGGCGCTGCAGCCGGTCAGCCGCACGACCACGTAGTCGACGCAGTTGGTGATCTGGATCTGCGCCCGCAGGTAGTGGCCGAACTCGTCGAAGCCGTTGAAGACGTTGGAGTTGTTGAGCAGCGCCTTCATCAGGAAGTCGATGCCGCCCGTGCGGCGCAGGGTCGAGAGCACCGCGCGCAGGTTGCGGGAGCCCGGCAGCGACGTCTTGCCGAGCTTGCGGAGCTGCCGGATCACCGGGCTCGAGGCGGCCAGGTCGGGGCCGCTCGCCTCGGCCGCGTCGCCGAGGCTGAGCAGCGCCGTCGTCCCGGCCTGGGAGAAGGGCCGCAGGGCGCGGGTGGCCCCGGTCAGGCCGGGCGCGGCTCGCTGCAGGTTGGCGGCGACCGGGATCCCCTCCTCGGCGAAGCCGCGCAGCTCGGCCATCGTGCGGCGCAGCTCGCGCAGCGCCGGGGGCAGCTCGCGGAATCCGGCGGCGATGTCGTCGCGCCGCTCGGCGGCCGCCTCCCCGGCGGTGGCGGTGTTGCGGATGAACCCGGCCAGGTGCGTCCGCTCGCGGGCCAGCGGGCCCAGGATGCGATCGGAGTCGGCGGCGAGACGGGCGAGCTGGCGGTTCTGCCGTGCGAGCTGGCGGAGCACCTTGTCGGTCTCCTGCAGGGCCGGGTTGGCGCGCCGGATCACCTCCTCCAGGTCCGCCCCGCGCGCCGCCAGCCCGGCGCCGAGGTCGTTGAGGATCAGGCGGAAGCGATCGATCTCGGGCTGGCGCGAGATGTTGTTGACCAGGTCCAGGTCGACCGACTTGCCGGTGTTCTCGAGCGGCAGGCGGTGCTCGCCGGCCCCGATGTCGCCGTCCGGGATCCGCTCCAGCTCCGGCGGCGCCGGGCTGCCGGGGGCGCGCGGCCGGGTCGGGTCGCACTCGACGTACTTCTCGCCGAGCAGCGACTGCGGGCGGATCAGGCAGGAGGCGTCGGTGCGGAAGTCCTGAAAGCCGGCGTCGTCGATCCGCATCACCACCACCGCCTTGCCGGGGTCCTCGCCGCCGTCGGCGGTGACCGCCTCCCCGGGCAGCGCCACCTCGACGCTCTCCACGCTGCCCACCGTGCCCCCCGCGATGCGCACGTCCTCGCCGGGGACGAGGAAGCCCGCGTTGTCGAAGTAGGCGCGGACCACGTAGCCGTCCCCGTCGTCGTCGGCGATCCGCGCGACGAGGACGACCGCGAGGGCGGCAAGCAGCAGGACGGCGAGCAGCGAGCGCCTCATGGGCCGGGCGGGATCTGGGTCGGGTCACAGACGCCGCTGAGCAGGCCGCCGTCGAGGAACGGGTTCGAGCCGTCCGCCGCCGGGGCCGAGCCGGCGCCCGGGCAGCGCCGGGCGCCGCCGGGATCGAAGAAGTCGACGTTCCCGCTCGTCCCCGGGAACTGGTTCACGTCCGGCGTGTAGTGCGGGATCAGCGTGTCGGTCGTGTTGTCGTAGTCGAAGATGTTCGAGGCCGCGGGCTGCACGCGCGCGTAGTGGCCGTTGCCGTCGTAGTAGGCGGTCGCGGCGCCGAACTTCGCCAGCCAGGCCATCAGGTCCGGCGAGTAGGGGCGCAGCAGCCGCACGTTGTCCTGGGAGGCGTCGAGGGCGTCGATCGTGTCCGGGACCGCGGTCCGGCCCTGCTTGCGGACGCCGGGCAGGTCGGCGAGCGTGTCGGCCAGGTCGTTGGCGGCGCCGGGCCGGCGCGCGATGTCGGCGAGGTCGCTGAAGACCGGCCGCGAGCGCGCGGCGACCCCGCGCAGGCGGCGCAGGAACGGGGCCAGGTTGCGGGTCGCGGGCTTCGCGGCGGCGACCAGCGGGTCGAGGTCGTCGAGCGTCGCGCGCAGGTTGACGAAGGTCGTGTTGCCCTGCCGGAGGGTCGCCGGCAGCGCGGAGAGCGAGCGGTCGAGCTCGCGGTTGCGGTTCGCGATCGCCCCCAGGGTCGCGTTCGCGTTCGCGATCAGGGAGCTGAGGTCGTCGCGCCGGTCGGCGAGCGCGCCGAAGGCCTGCGAGCCGGCGACGAGGAACCGCTCCAGGGCGACCGAGTCGCTCGTGATCTCCTCGAAGAGCCGGGACGAGGTGCTGAGCGCCGGGTTGAGGAACCGGTAGGCGCGGTTCGCGAGCCGGCCGCGGCCCGCGTAGGCGGTCGCGTTGCCCTGGATGAACTTGCGCAGCGCCTCGCGCTCGGGCTCGCGGAAGACGTTGAAGATCTGATCCAGGTCGACCGGCGCGGTGGTGTCGGCCCCCGCGATCGTCGCCCCGGGCTCGATCTCGGGCGCGTCGTTGGGCCCCGGGGTGAGCGAGATGTAGCGGTTGGCGACCCCGGAGAGCGAGGTCGAGCGGATCACCGCCGTCGTCCCCTCGCGCAGCGGCTCGTCCATGGTCACCGCGACCGCGGCGCGGGCGTCGTCGGTGAGGTCGATCGAGTCGATCGTCCCCACGGGCCGGCCGGCGACCAGGACCTGGTTGCCGGGCACGAGCTGGCCCCCGGTCTCGAAGTCGAGCGTGTACCGGTAGCCGTTGTTGCCGCTCAGCAGCAGGAGGGCGACCACGGCGCAGGCGATCAGCGCCGCGGCGAGCAGCGCGAGGACGGCCGGAGCCGCGGCGCCCCGATCATCGCCCGGCAAGGCGCGGTCTCCCGTTCCGGCGTCCAGCGCCCCGGCCCTGAAATCCGGAACGCGAACCCCGCGCTGACTTGTCAACGACTAGCCCTCAACTCGCTCGCCTCGCTTACCCCGAGCCCAGTGAACCCTACCGGGGAGCGGGGACGGGAGAGCCGGTTCGCGG
>CAZARJ010000044.1:3160-9187 GCA_964487515.1 uncultured Conexibacteraceae bacterium
GCCCTAGGCGCTTTCCGCGGACTGCGCCGCCGGTGGCGGCGTGTACTCGAACTCCTCCTCGGCCCCGAAGAGCTGATCCAGGACCGCCTTGCGCAGGCTCTCGCTCAGCGCCAGGGCGAGGATCGCGCCGATGATCGCGACCAGCAGCAGCTTGCCGAGCCCGCCGCCGGACTTGCGCTTCTTCTCCGGCTCACGCAGCGCGTCGGTGGCGGCCCGCAGCGACTCGGTCGCGCTGCGCAGCTCCTTCTGGAGCTTCTTGTCCTCGAGCACCGCCGCCGGGGACTTGGCGCCCGACGCGCGCTCGTAGGCGCTGCGGCCGGCCTCGTAGGCCTCGCGCAGGTTCTCGCGCAGGCTCTCGTCCTCGATCAGCCGGTTCACGTAGGGGCGAGCCGTGTCGGCGGCGCTGGTGGCCTTGCTCCGCGCGGCGCCGCCCGCCCGCTTCTTCTTGATCGACATCTGCTGCTCCTCTGCTCGGGTCCCAGGGTCTGCCCGGCCAGCATATCCCCCCCGCGCGCCCCGCCCTCAGGAGCCGGAGCGGCGGCGGCCCACCGGCTCGAGCGCGGCGTCGAGGGCCTGGGACGCCTCGGAGACGTAGATGAACTCGAGCCCCTCGCGCTCGTGCTCGGGGATCTCGAGGATCTCGCCCTCGTTGCGGTCGGGGACGATCACCCGCTTGATCCCGGCCCGCAGCGCCGCCAGCGACTTCTCCTTCAGGCCGCCGACCGGCAGGACCTGCCCGCTGAGCGTGATCTCGCCGGTCATCGCGACGTCGTTGGAGACCACGCGGCCGCTGAGCAGCGAGGTCAAGGCGACGAGCATCGCGACCCCGGCCGAGGGGCCGTCCTTGGGGACCGCGCCGGCGGGCACGTGGACGTGGATGTCGTTGTCCGCGAACCAGGCCGCATCGAGGTCGGGCAGGTAGCGCTCGGCCTCCCCGCGCAGCAGCGAGAGCGCGGCCTGCGCCGACTCCCGCATCACGTCGCCGAGCTGCCCGGTGATCGTCAGCTTGCCGCTGCCGGGCATGCTCGTCGCCTCGATGAACAGCACCTCGCCGCCGACCGGGGTCCAGGCGAGCCCCGTCGCCACCCCGGGCCGCCGCGTCCGCCGCCTGGTCTCGGAGAAGTAGCGGCGGCGCCCGAGCAGCTCGCGCGCCCGCTTGGCGGAGACCGAGTAGCGCCCGGTCGATCCGCCCTCGGCGATCCGCCGGGCGAGCTTCCGGCACACGGTCCCGATCTGCCGCTCCAGGTTCCGGACCCCGGCCTCGCGCGTGTACTCCTCGATGATCGCCCGCAGCGCCGCGTCGCTGAAGCTGGCCTGGCTCGCCTTGAGGCCGTTCTCGCGCACCTGCCGCGGGACCAGGTAGTTGCGCGCGATCTGCAGCTTCTCGTCGACCGTGTAGCCGGAGAGCGTCAGCACCTCCATGCGATCGCGCAGCGGCGGCGGGATCGGGTCGAGGATGTTCGCCGTGGCGATGAAGATCACCTCGGAGAGGTCGAAGTCGAGGTCCAGGTAGTGGTCGCGGAAGGAGTCGTTCTGGGCCGGGTCGAGGACCTCGAGCATCGCGCTCGCCGGGTCGCCGCGGAAGTCGGCGCCCATCTTGTCGATCTCGTCGATCATGAACACGGGGTTGCGCGAGCCGGCGTCGCGCAGGGCGCGCACGATCGTGCCGGGCATCGCGCCGATGTAGGTGCGCCGGTGGCCGCGGATCTCGGCCTCGTCGCGCACGCCGCCGACCGAGATGCGCTCGAAGCTGCGGCCGAGGGCGCGCGCGATCGAGCGCCCGAGGCTCGTCTTGCCGACCCCCGGCGGGCCCGCGAAGCAGAGGATCGGCCCGCTCGAGTCCGGGGCCAGGCGGCGCACGGCCAGGTACTCGAGGATCCGGTCCTTGACCTGGTCGAGGTCGTAGTGGTCGGCGTCGAGGACCTCGCGCGCGTGCTCGATGTCGAGGTTGTCCTCGGTGCGCTGCGCCCAGGGCAGGTCGACGAGCCACTCCAGATAGGTGCGGATCACGCCGTACTCGGCCGCGGACGTGGGCAGCCGCTCGAGCCGGCGCAGCTCGCGGTCGGCGGCGGTGCGCGCCTGCTCCGGCAGCTCCGCCGCCTCGATCCGCTCGCGCAGCTCGGCGATCTCGGCCTGCTGATCGTCCTCCTCGCCGAGCTCCTCCTGGATCGCCCGCAGCTGCTCGCGCAGGTAGAACTCGCGCTGGCCCTTGTCGATCCCCTCCTGGACCTGGGACTGGATCTGGGTGCCGAGCTTGATCACCTCGAGCTCGCGGGCGAGGATCTCCGACAGGCGGCGCAGGCGGGCGGAGACGTTGACCTCCTCGAGCAGCTCCTGCTTCTCGGGCGTCGGGATGCGCAGCGCGCCGGCGATCAGGTGGGCGAGCGCGGAGGGGTCCTCGACGTTGGTGACCGCGAGCTGCAGCTCCTCCGGCAGGTAGGGGATCGCGTCGATGATCTCGCTGAAGGAGCGCTGCACGTTGGCGGTCAGCGCCCGCAGCTCGGGGCTCGGCTCGACCTCGTCGGGGATCTCCTCGACCTGCGCCACGAGGTAGGGGTCGGTGGCGAGGAAGCGCCCCAGCCGCACGCGGGCGGTGCCCTGGACCAGGATCCTGATCGTCCCGTCGGGAACCTTGAGCATCCGGGCCACGACCCCGGCGACGCCGACCCGCTCGATGCTCTCCGGCCCCGGGCGCTCCAGCTCCGGGTCCTTGCTCGCGACCATCGCCAGCGTGCGGTTGCCGGAGAGCACGTCGTCGATCAGCTTGATCGAGCGCTCCTGGCCGACCGCGACCGGCGTCAGCGTCCCCGGGTAGGTGACCATGTCGCGCAGCGGCAGGATCGGCAAGGCGTCCGGGAGCTCGCGGCCCGCCTCGGCCTGGGCGATCACGTCCTCGAGCTCGTCGGAGGAGACGACCTCGATCGAGGCCGGGCCCGCGAGGTCGCTCGGGCGCGCGCCGTCGCTCACCGGGGCGCCCGCTCGATCGGGACGCGCCGCGCGGTCGCGTCGGGCAGCTCGATCGGCAGCTCGACGCGCAGCAGGCCGTCCTCGAAGCTCGCCCGGGCGTCGTCGGCGCGGACGTCGACGCCGAGGTCGATCGCGCGCCGGAAGGACCCGGTCGGGATCTCGACCTGCTGGTAGGCCCGGCCCTCGGTCTCGCGCACCGGCCGCCGGCCCGAGACCACGAGCCGCCGCCCGGAGACCTCGAGGGTGACCGCCTCGGCCGCGACCCCCGCCAGGTCGACCTTGACGACCGCCTTCGGGACCACCTCCCCCTCGCCCCCGACGCTCCCCTCGCAGTAGTAGACGTCGACGCGGGGGACGAAGTCGCCGCCCACGCGGCCCGAGCGACCGGGGGCGAAGCCCTCGCCGAGCAACTCGTCCATCTCGCGCCGCATGCGCTCGATATTCACAAGCAGGTTGCGCTGCCGGGCCATCTCAGCGCAGCCTAGACAATCGCCTCGCGGCGAATCGGCCCGCGGGGCCCCGGCGGCGGTCGTCAACCGACCTCGTAGACGTCGCCCTCGGCGGCGACGTCGACCGGGCCCCCGAACTCCGCCGCGGCGCGGGCCCGCGCGCGCTCGAGGTCGAGCTCGTCGGAGATGTGGGTCAGCACGAGGCGGCCGGCGCCGGCCTCGCGGGCCAGCGCGCCCGCCTCTTCGGCCGCCATGTGGCCGCGCTCGGCCGGCGGGCCCGCGTCGGGCTCGGGCAGCGTCGCCTCGGCGATCAGCACGTCCGCCCCGCGCGCCGCCTCCGCCAGCTCGGTGCTGCGGCGGCCGTCCGCCCCGTAGACGATCCGCCCCCCGCCGGGCGCGATCAGCTCGATCGCGTGCGTGGGGCCGTAGTGCGGGACCGGATGGGTTCGCGCCGTCACCCCCGCGAGCTCGAGCTCCGAGCGCGGCTCGTACTCGCTGATCGCGAAGGCGCGCTCGAACAGCTCCGGCCCGTCCCAGACCGCGGCCAGGCGGGCGAGGAGCTCGCGGCCGCCGGCCGGGACGTGCAGGCGCGGGGCGGGGCCGGGCAGCGGCGCCCGCGGGCCGACGAGGCGCGCGTAGGCGAACGGCGCCAGATCGAGCAGGTGGTCGCCGTGCAGGTGGGAGATCACGATCGCCTCGACGGCGGCGTAGTCGCGCCGGGCGCGCAGCTTCGCGAACGCCCCGTTGCCGCAGTCCACCAGCGCCGCCCGCTCCCCCTGCTCGAGCAGGTAGGAGCTACAGGCGCCGCCGGCGTCCGTGTAGGCGGGGGACTTCCCTAGCACCGTCAGCCTCATCGCCAAGCGCGCCCAGCCTCGCAGGTCCGGCCGGCCGCTGCCGGAAGGTCGCCCGCCCGGTGGGGCTCAGGCGGCGAGCTGCTCGCTCGCCAGGGACGCCTTCTCGGCGTCGATCAGCAGCATCGGCTGCTGCAGCGGGACCAACCCCTGCGGGGAGTCGGGCCGGTAGGTGCTGCACGGTCCATCGAGCTCGAGCGCGCAGAGCATCCGGCGCCCGAAGTAGCACGTCTCGCAGCTCGGCTTGGTGCGCGCGCGACGGCTGCGGGCGGGCTTCACGGACTGCTCTGACAACTCGGTCACCTCCACTTCAGGGGCCTCTCGCGGGCCCGGCTCGACGGTCCCGCCACCATGGCACCCCGGCGCGCCTCGCGTGCGCCGCCGAGCCGCAAATACCGGCGTCCGCGCGATCCGGGAGTTCGCCGCAAAACCCGCGATCCCGGCTCCCCCGCGACGCCGAACCGCGCAGTTTGGGCAGCCCGCCGGGGAAGGAGATCGGCGGCCGGGGACGACGCTCCGCCCCACGCCCCCGCGCGGCGGAGCTCAGCGGCCGCGCGGGGGCCGGAACCGGATCCCGGCCCCGAGGCGAGCTACAATGGTGAGTGATGGCACAGGAGCGCACCAGTCGACTGAGCGCATCGCCACCGCTGTTCGAGAACCGGTTCCTCGACTTCTTCTCCCGAGTCCACCCCTCGATCCCGGCGATCATCTTCGTTCCCGTGGTCGTGGCCGGCGTCTGGCTCGGCTCCGACGGCGGCTATGGGGCACTCTCGCTGGCGGGGCTGGTGGCTCTAGGGGTGGTGATCTGGACGTTCGCTGAGTACTGGCTGCACCGCACCGTGTTCCACTGGGAGCCGGACCACCCGATCGGGCGCCGCTTCCACTTCATCATGCACGGCGTCCACCATGACCACCCCAACGATCGCCTCCGGCTGGTCATGCCCCCGGGCGCCAGCGTCCCGCTCGCGGCGCTGTTCCTCGGGCTGTTCGTGCTGATCTTCGGCACCCCGGCCGCCTTCCCCCTCTTCTCCGGCTTCATCGCCGGATATCTCGCGTACGACTACACGCACTATCACGTCCACCACCACGTACCGAAGTCGAAGCTCGGCAAGAAGCTGCGCGAGCATCACATGCGTCACCACTTCCAGGACCACCGCTACGGGTACGGCGTCTCGACGACCTTCTGGGACGTGATCTTCCGCACCACCCCTAAGCGCCGCAGCGAACGCTGAGCACGCGTTCGCGGCCCGTGCCGCCGGCCAGGCGACGCACGAGAGGATTCACCCCGTCGAAAATGGGCAGTTGACAGGGGTCACTCTCGTCTACAGTACGCCCGTGCGGTGATGCACGAACTGGGTGTGTGTGTTCCCCTCACGCTCGCGCCCATACCCCCCGAGCCCCCCGAAAGGACTCTTGAACATGAGTGAGACTCAGCAGACCCTCGACAAGGCCGGTGCCCTGATCCAGGAGCGGCTGCGCGAGATCGACGACGAGCGCAAGCGACTCGAGGCAGCCCTGGCGAACCTGAACGTCCGGCACGGCAGCGCCCGCCATGCCCTGCAGGGCGGGCGCAAGCGCCGGCGCCGCAAGGGCGGCACCCGGGCCGAGCACGCGCTCGCCCAGATCGCCGCCAAGCCCGGCATCCAGGCCTCCGAGATCGCGGACAAGCTGGGCATCAAGGCGAACTACATCTACCGTGTGATGGCCGACCTCAAGGAGGACGGCAAGGTGGTCAAGAAGGGCCGCGGCTACGAGCTCGC
>CAZARJ010000044.1:9287-10971 GCA_964487515.1 uncultured Conexibacteraceae bacterium
CCGACCTCAAGGAGGACGGCAAGGTGGTCAAGAAGGGCCGCGGCTACGAGCTCGCGCCCGGGGTGAAGGTCTAGCCGCAAGCACGCCGGCCGCCGCCCGCCGCGAGCGCTCTCGGGGACGACTCGCGGCGGCGGCCGCGGCGGCGGCATCCGCCCCCGGCGCGCGCCGGCGTCCGGCCGCGCGCCTCCCCCGCCGGGCCGCCCCTCCCGGCCTCAGATCAGGCCGAGCTCGCTGACCGTGTCCCGCTCGCCGCGCAGCTCGGCGACGCTGGCGTCGATCCGCTCGCGCGAGAAGTCGTCGATCTCCAGCCCCTCGACGATCGAGTGCTCGCCGTTCGCGCAGGTGCACGGGAAGCCCGCGACGATGCCCTCGGCGATGCCGTAGGAGCCGTCGGCGGGGACGCCCATCGAGACCCAGTCGCCCTCCGGGGTGCCGAGCACCCAGTCGCGCACGTGGTCGATCGCCGCGTTCGCCGCCGAGGCCGCGCTGGAGGCGCCGCGGGCGTCGATGATCGCGGCGCCGCGCTTGGCGACCGTGGGGATGAACTCGTTCTCCACCCAGGCCTGATCGCCGATCCGCTCGGCGGCGCTCGCGCCCGCGACCTCGGCATGGGTGATGTCCGGGTACTGGCTCGCCGAGTGGTTGCCCCAGACGGCCATCCTGGTCACCTCGGCGACGCCGGCGCCGGCCTTCGCGGCGAGCTGGCTCTTGGCCCGGTTGTGGTCGAGGCGCATCATCGCGGTGAAGCGCTCGCGCGGCACGTCGGGGGCGTGCGAGAGGGCGATCAGGGCGTTCGTGTTCGCCGGGTTGCCGACCACCAGCACCCTGATGTCATCGGCGGCGCCGGCGTTGATCGCCTCGCCCTGGGGCTTGAAGATGCCGCCGTTGGCCTCCAGCAGGTCGGCGCGCTCCATCCCCGGCCCGCGCGGGCGGGCGCCGACCAGCAGGGCGACGTTGCAGCCGTCGAAGGCGGGCTTCGGGTCGTCGTGGATGTCGATCCCGGCCAGCAGCGGGAAGGCGCAGTCGTCGAGCTCCATCGCGGTTCCCTCGGCGGCCTTCACCGCGGCCGGGATCTCGAGCAGGTCGAGGTGCACCGGCGTGTCGGGGCCGAGCATCTGGCCGGAGGCGATCCGGAAGAGCAGCGCGTAGCCGATCTGCCCGGCGGCGCCGGTGACCGTGACCTTGACTGGACTGGGACTCATCTGCGGCTCCTTCTTGCTCTCGTGATGTCGGTTCGCGTCGCCGGGCCGGATTGCCCGGCGGGCGGGCGGGCCTCAGGCCATCGCCCGCTTCAGGCCCTCGGCGACCGAGGCTCGGAACTGCTGGGTGGTCTGGTAGGGCTGAGCGGGGCCGATCAGCAGCGCCAGGTCCTTGGTCATCTTCCCGCTCTCGTCGGTGTCGACGCAGCCCCGCTCCAGCGCGTGCGCGAACTCGCGCACCGCGGGCGTCCCGTCGAGCCGGCCGCGGGCGTCGAGGGCCCGGGTCCAGGCGAAGATCGAGGCGATCGGGTTAGTGGAGGTCTCCTCGCCGCGCTGGTGGCGGCGGAAGTGGCGGGTCACGGTCCCGTGCGCGGCCTCGGCCTCGACCGTCTTGCCGTCGGGCGACATCAGGACGCTGGTCATCAGGCCCAGCGAGCCGAAGCCCTGCGCGACGGTGTCGGACTGCACGTCGCCGTCGTAGTTCT
>CAZARJ010000045.1:0-10877 GCA_964487515.1 uncultured Conexibacteraceae bacterium
GGCGCAGATCGCCCAGGTCGCCGCCGATCACCGAGTCGGGGTGCTCGGCGCTGTCCCACGGCGAGCCGGCGACGTTGATCGGATGATGGCTGAGGATGTCGAAGCGGGGCCGCTTGGCGGGCGGGCAGCGCTTCGGCGTCATGCGGCGGTTGTGGCGCAGGCAGAAGAGCTCGCGCAGGAAGTAGAGCGGCCGGATCGAGGCGAGCTCGTTCTTCGCCCCGCGGCGCCCGTTCGGGGAGCGCCCGAAGGGGCCCAGCGACGGTGCGACGACGCGGTTGGCGGGCCGCGCGGCGTGCACGCCGTCGTACATCGCGTTGAGCAGCTTGCGGTAGAGCTTGACGCCGTAGGGCTTGCGGTTGCGCCACTGCGGGGCGAGATGCGTGGCGCCGTAGTTGGGCTCGTTCCACGCCTCGTAGTAGCGCACCCGGGGCAGCCCGGGGAGGCGGCCCGAGTAGCGCTCGGCGACCGCATGGGCGAAGTCCCCGTAGGCGACGGGGTCGGGATCCCAGGCGCCGAGCTGCTTGAGCCCCGGGGGCGCGTCGGGGCCCTCGGCCCAGTTGGGGGCGGTGGTGAGGTCGAGGACGACCTCGAGGCCGTTCGCGTCGGCCTCCCGCACGGCGGCGTCGAGGGCCGCGAAGCGATAGGCCGGATCCTGCGGGTCGCGCGGGTCGGCGGGGGGCTCGGGCGCGATGAACCGCCAGCGGGCGGCGATCCGCACCGAGCCCGCCCCGGCGCGGGCGGTGCGCCGCAGCCAGAGCTCCTGCAGCGTGGGGTTCGTGTAGACGTCGTCGAAGAGGCCGAGATCGAGCCCGCGCGCGGCCTGGGCGGGGGCGGGAGAGGCGGGCGCTCCGGCCAGCAGCGCGGCGAGGGTGGCCGCGAGGGCCAGCGCGAGCGGCGGGAGCCGGCGGGGAGTTGAGAAAGCGCGCATCGTCGGTTCGTTCCTGCGGGGGCGAGGCGGCTCGCCGCCGCGGGACCCTAACGACCGCAACCCGCCACGATGCCGCCCGATGCGGTCCGCCGCCACCAGCCCCTGCATATGCTCGGGCCGTGGACGCGCCCTCAGTGACCGCCATCGTCGCCACCCGCGACCGGCCCCGCAGCCTCGGCGAGGCGATCGACGCGATCCTCGGGCAGCGCTACCCGGGGCCGATCGAGTGCCTGGTCGTCTTCGACCGGGCCGATCCCGACCGGGCGCTGGAGCGCGACGGGCCGGACCGCTCGGTGCGGGTGCTCGCCAACGCCCGCGCTCCGGGCCCGGCGGGGGCGCGCAACACCGGGATCGAGCGCGCGGAGGGGGATCTGATCGCCCACTGCGACGACGACGACCGCTGGCTGGCGGACCGGCTCGCCCGGGGGGCCGAGGCGCTCGCCCGCCATCCGGAGTGCGAGGTCGCGGTCGGGCCGATCAGGCTCGTCTACGACGACCGCGAGGTCGAGCGTGGCTTCGGGGGCGAGCTGATCGGGCTCTCCGACCTGGTCCGCGATCGGGTCGTCAGCGCGCACACAAGCACCTTCCTCGTGCGGCGGCCGGCCTACGAGCGGATCGGCCTGGTCGACGAGGAGGTTCCGGATGGCTTCGGCGAGGACTACGACTGGCTGCTGCGCGCCGCGCGCCGGGGGCCGATCGCCTTCGCCTCCGGCCCGCCGCTGGCCGCGATCGACCGCACCGGATCGATGTTCGCCGCCTGGCGGGGGATCGAGCGCGGGATCGCCTACCTGCTCGCCAAGCACCCGGAGCTCTCCCGGGACCGGCGCGGGCACGCGCGGCTGCTCGGACGCCGCGCCCTCTGCCGCGCGGCGCTGGGCGAGCGCCGGGGCGCGCTCGCGATGGCCGGCGCAGCTCTGCGCCGCTATCCGCTCGAGCGCCGGGCCCTGGCCGCGATCCCGATCGCCGCGGGCGCGCTCTCGGCGGAGCGGCTGCGCGCCATCGGCGAGCGCTGGGGCCGGACCGCTTGAGCGCGGCCCAGCCCCCCGGGGGCGACCCGCTCGCGGCGCTCCGCGAACGCGCGGAGAGGGGATTGCGCGAGCTGGTGCCGCCCGCTGCTCCGGTCGCCCTGCTCGACGTGCCCAGCTACCCGAACGTCGGCGACAGCGCGATCTGGCTCGGCGAGCTGGCCTGGCTGGAGCGCAACCGCAGCCGCGTGGTCTACGTCGCCAGCCACCGCAGCTACTCGTCCGCGGCCGCCCGGCGCCGGGTCGGCGGGGAGGCGACGATCCTGCTCTCGGGCGGCGGCAACCTGGGCGACGTCTACCCCTGGCACCAGCGCCTGCGGGAGCGGGTCATCGCCGATTTTCCCGGGAACCGGGTCGTGCAGCTTCCGGTCGGGCTCGCCGCCACGGGCGAGGCGGCGCTGGAGGGAGCCCGCGGCGCCTTCGCGTCCCATCCCGACCTGACAGTGCTCGCGCGCGACCTGCGGACCGCCGCGGCGGTACGCGAGCGGCTGGGCATCGAGCCGCGGCTCGGCCCCGACGCCGCCCACCTGCTCGGCCCCGCCGTCCGTCCCGCCTCCCCCCGGCAGGGGATCCTCGCGCTGCTGCGCGCCGATGCCCTCGCGGTCGGCCGCCGGGAGGATCTGGCGCGCGCGGTCCCGGTGGCCGACTGGGTGGCCGGACATGGCCCGCGCGACGGCGCCGCGCTGCTGCGCGCGCTGAAGCCGCTCGAGGTCGCGCTCGGCCACCTGGGCGCCGCCGGCGGCCCGCTGAACGGACCCCTGGCGCGGATGCACTGCCATTACGCAGCCCGCCGGCTCGCCGCCGGGCTGCGGCTGCTCGGCTCCGCCCGCGTGCTGATCACCGACCGCCTCCACGGCGCGATCCTCGCCGCGCACCTCGGGATCCCGCACGTCCTCCTCGACGACCGCACCGGCAAAATGAGCGGCTACCGCGAGACCTGGCCCGGCGTCCTCGGCCCGCTCGCGCGCTCGCCGGAGGAGGCGCTCGCGGAGGCCCGGGCGCTGCTCGCCTCGGCGGCCGGGTGAGCGTCTCCCGCCGCATCCGGGGGATCGTCGAAATTGGCTTTCGCGGGTGCTCCTGTTCCGGCGGGGGCCACTGCGGGAGAAGCGCCCGGCCATCGCCTCCGCGGCCACGAGAAGAGGAGGTCGAGGCCCGTCTCGGCGCGACGGCGGTAGAGCAATCCACCGTAGATCGCGCCGCCTCCGAGCACCAATATCGCGGCTCCCGCGACCTCGCCGAGACCGGCGATGGCGGGGAGGGCGATCCCCACCGCGCCGAAGGCTGCGAGCCCCACCGCGACGAGGATCGCCCAGCCCCGGCAGACCGGCTGGTAGCCGTCGGAGCGATAGAGCTGCCAGAGGGGGGCTACGTTGAGGAACATGAGGCTGCCCGCCCAGGCGATCGCCGCCCCCTCGACGCCGAGCACCGGGATCAGCCAGACGTTGAGGCCGACGTTGATCGCCATCCCGCCCGCCGCGTTGGCCGCGTTGAGCCAGCTCCGGCCCTCCATCAGCAGCACGACCGTGATCGGGCCGGTCGTCGTGGCCAAGAGCTTCGCGGCGACGATGATCACCAGCGCCGTCGCTCCGGCCTCGAAGGCCGATCCGAAGAACGAGCCGAGCAGCAGCGCCGGGTAGGCGAGCAGCAGGAAGAGGATCGGCAACGCGGCGGCCATCGTCCAGATGGTCGCCAGCTGGTAGCTGCGCAGCGCTCCGGCGCGGTTGCCGCGCGCCACCAGGGAGCTGATCCAGGGCGTGAACGAGAGCATCACTCCCCGTCCCGCGATCTCGCTCGCTGCCGCCAGCCTGCTCACGGTGGCGTAGATACCGGCGGCCTCCGGAGAGGCGAGTGCGGCGACGAGGGGGATGTCGATCCAGCGCGTCGTCAGCTCCAGCGTCGACGCGGCGCCGCGGACGCCGGCGAACGCCCACAGGGACCGCGCCCGCCGGCGCAGCTCGGCCCGGCCCGGCCGGGGGCCGCTCCGGCCCGCGCGCTCCAGCAGCCGCCGGGCCCAGATCAAGGCCGCGATGGCGGCGAACAGGTAAGGCAGCCCCCACGCGAGTCCCACGGCAGCCGCGCCCCCGCCCGCGAGCAGCGCGACGAGGACGAGCAACGGCCGGCCCCCGCCGACCCCGACGCGGTCGACCAGCACCGTCGGACGCATGGTGGGCAGGCCGCGGGTGGCGCCCAGCAGCAGGTGCATCGCGACCGCGAAGGGGAGCAGCGGCGCCATCGTCCGCATGTAGGGGACGGCCGCGTCGCCGCCGACGAGCAGCTCGGAGACCGCGGGCGCGGCGATCACCGCCGCGAGGGCGATCAGCACCGCGGCGGCTACGGTCGGTGCGAGAGCGATCGCGACCAGCGGCGTCAGGAGCTCGCGGCGGTCATGCGCGATCGCCCGGGCGATCGACCTGATCAGACCTTGCGTAGGGCCGATCATCAGGACTCCGAGCGCGAGCATGAAGAGCGCCATCACGGCGAAGAAAACCCCGGAGCCGGCCGCGCCCAGCCCCTGGGTGACGATCACCACGAGGAGCAGCTCGAAGATCGCGAAGGCGCCCGATCCGAGCGTGCCGGCGAGCGCGCCGGATCCCATCGAGCGGTAGGCGCGCTCGCCCTCGTGGGCGCCGGCGTCTCCGGCCCGGGCGGCCGTCGTCATCCGGCCACCGGGGCCGTTTCGCTCTGCACGGGTGCGACTGGCATGGCGCTCGCGCCGGCGTCGAGGCTCCTGGTGGGTACCGGCGCCAGCGGTCGAACTAGGCTACGCGGCTTGAGCATGCGAACGCCCGGAGAGCGAAGATGACCGGTCAGGAGGTGAGGGCCCGGGCCGAGTGGTCGGGCCGGCGTGTTGCGATCGAGCTGAGCGGACGGGTGCGGTCGGCCGCCTTCATCGACGGCCTCGCCGACCCGGGGCCGCGAATCGCCGAGGTCACCGCGCCCGTCGGGCTGATCCCGGCGATGGCCCGTGGGGTCCCGCTCGTCGTCGAAGGGTGGGCGTCGGACTCGGTGCGGAGCGGCGTCGAGGTGGCCCAGCGCGCGCTCGCCGCGTGGTGCCCGCAGCTGAGCAGGGTGCCCGTGCGCGCGGACGCAGACCGGAGCGACCTCGGCGTCGCTGGCGACAGATCCGCGGGGGCGGCGGCGTTCTTCAGCGGCGGCGTGGACTCATTCGACACCCTGCTCGCCAACCGCGATCAGCTCACGCACCTGATCTTCGTGCACGGCTTCGATCTCGATCTCAGCGAGACCGGGTTGCGTGAGCGCGCCTCGCTCGCCGCGAGGGCGGTGGCGGGTCGATTCGGCCTGCGGCTCCTCGAGGTGCGGACCGACCTGCGCCGCCTGCTCGAGCCCGAGCTCACCTGGCCGATGTCGCACGGGGTGGCGCTGGCGGCGGTTGCGCTCGCGGCGCAGGCCGAGGTCGGGCGCGTTCTGATCCCGGCCAGCTACTCGCACGCGAGCATGTTCCCGTGGGGGAGCCACCCCCTGCTCGATCCGCTCTGGAGCACGGAAGGACTGGAGATCGTCCACGACGGTTTCGAGCGCGAGCGCAACGAGAAGATCGCCCGCATCGCGAGCGACGAGACGGCTCTCGCGTACCTGCGGGTCTGCTGGGAGAACCGCGGTGGCGCATACAACTGCGGGCGCTGCGAGAAGTGCGTCCGGACGATGATCGGCCTGGCCGCCGCCGGAGCGCTCGAGCGCTGCTCGACGTTCCCCGGCGAGCTGACCGCGGCCCGGGTGCGGCGACTGGAGATCGTCGACGACATGCAGGCGGCGTTCGCACGTCAGAACCTCGAGTCGCTCGAGGCGGGCGGCCACCGGCCCGAGATCACCGCCGCGCTGCGTACATCGCTGCGGCGTTCGCGTGGTTTCTGGGGGCTGGCCCGCCGGGTGCGCCGGAGGCTGCGTATCGCGCGCCGGCGGTGGGCGCGGCGGCGTGTGGAGCGAAACGGGAGGGCAGGCGATGAGAGGGTCTGAGCCGCCGGAGCCCGATGCCGGCGCGGACGGGAGCGTCGACGTGCTGCTCGCCTGCAGCTCCGGCGGGCATCTCGCGCAGCTCCTCGCGCTGCGACCCGCGCTCGCCGCGCGCAAGATGCTCTGGGTGACCTTCGACACCGCGGACGCGGTCTCGCGGCTCGCCGGCGAGGAGGTCGTCTGGTGTCATCGGCCGACGACTCGCAACCTGCCCAACCTGCTGCGCAACGCGCGCCTCGCGTGGCGGCTTCTGCGTGGGCTCCGGCCGCGACTGATCGTCTCCAACGGCGCCGCCGTCGCCTTTCCCTTCTTCGTCTTCGGCAGGCTGCTGGGGATTCCGTCGATCTACATCGAGATCTACGAGCGCTTCGACTCCCATCCGACCCTGACCGGCCGGCTGTGCAGGCCGCTGGCGACGCGCTTCCTGCTCCAGTGGCCAGAGCAGCGGCGGCTACATCCCGAGGCCGAGCTGATCGGGCCGTTGCTCTGATGGGCGCCCTGCGGGACGCGGCGCACGCCGGGGACCCGGTCGTGCTGGTCACGGTGGGCACGGACCACCACCCGTTCCCGCGGCTGGTCGGCTGGGTCGACGAGTGGCTCGCCGGGAAGGGGGACGAGCGGCCGCTCTGCGTGATCCAGCACGGGACGGCGCCGCCGCCTCGCCGCGCGGAGGCGGCCGCCACGCTGCCCTATGAGGAGCTGGTCGAGATCGCCTCCTGCGCCGTCGCGATCGTCTGCCAGGCGGGGCCCGCCTCGGTGGCGCTCTGCCACGAGCTTGGCGTCATGCCGATCGTCGTCCCTCGCTCTCGCCGCCACGGCGAGCACGTCGACGATCACCAGGTCGCCTTCGCTCGCCGGCTCGGGGAGCGCCGGCGTGCCGTCGTCGCTGAGTCCGGGCCGGAGCTGGCGGCGGCGCTGGACCGCGCGCTCGCCGGGGACGGGGACGCGCTGCCGGAGGGGGCATCCGGCGCTCCGGACGTCGAGGCGAGCGTTGCCCGCTTCGCGCGCCATGCCGACGAGCTACTCGCGGCGCGACGCCTGCCGCTCGGCAGTCGCGCCCTCGATCGGGCGCGCTACGCGCTGCTGGCGGGCTACCGGCCGCGGGAGTACGACAGCCTGCGCCTCGATCTGCGGAGCTCCGCCGAGCTTCGCGACTTCGTCAGCAGCGCGCGCCTGCACAACTTGATCCGGCCGGCGCTGAACGACCCGCGCGAGGTCGGCGTCCTCGCCGACAAGTGGGACTTCGCATCCTTCACCGCGCGCCACGGGCTGCGGGCTCCGCGAACGCTGGGGCGCTTCGATCGCGCGCACGGCGCGAGCTGGAGCGGCAGCCCGCTGCGCGAGCCGGGGCAGCTCGAGGAGCTGCTCGCTCGCGAGCAGCCCGAGGGGCTCGCCGTCAAGCCGGTGCTCGGGGTCGGAGGCCGCGACGTCGTTGTCGGCGAGATGGCCGGGGCCGGCCGGCTGGACGCGCAGCTCGGCCGCGCCGGGCTGCCGCTCGCCGAGCTCGTCGCGGCGATCGCCGCCCGCCCCGGAAGTGGCGGTGCCCTGATCCAGGAGCGCGTGTGCGCCCACCCGGCGCTGCGCGAGGTCTTCGCGGGCACGTTGAACACGATCCGGGTGCACACTCTCATCCGGCACGACGGCAGCCCGCTCGTCGAGCGGGCGATCGCGCGCTTCGGAACGCGCCGCGCCCGCGCCGACGCGATCGGTCGAGGCGCGCTGGCGGCCCCGGTATCCGATCTCGAGCGCGGCGAGCTCGGCCTCGCCTACGCGCCGTTCGACGGCCCCGGCGGGAGCGGGCCGCACGCGTTCCACCCCGAGACGGGAACACGGATCGAGGGGCTGCGCCTGCCTCACTGGCCGGCGGCGCTCGAGCTCGTCGAGCGGGCGGCGCTGGCGCTGCCCCGGGTGCGCTCCGTCGGCTGGGACGTCGGAATCGCCCCGGACGGTCCCTTCCTGATCGAGGGAAGCGACACTCCCGGGCCCGACCTCGCACAGATCGCGTCCGGGCTGCTGAGCCCGCCGATGCGCGCGGAGCTGTCCCGCTTGGGGGTTAACTCGCCGGGATCGCCGCCGACGGTCGCAATCGCCGTCGAGCGCCTGCGTGGCCGCCTGCGCCGTGGGCTGGGCGGGTTGCGGGCGGGAGGTCGCTCGCTCGGCCGACGGCCGAGCTGAGCGTGGCGAAGAGCTGAGAATCGACCCGGCCGGTCGCCGATCGCGCTTCGCAGCGTGAAACCGGGGAAGAGGGTCAGATAGGCGCTCGATGTCGGGTTCGCGCCAGGCGCTTGGCACGGGCGGACCCGTGTTCGGTGGGAGCTGAGCGCGGCGCCGTGGCGAGACCGATTGCAGCGGCGAGCATGATCACGTGAAGCTGGCCGGGGAGCAGGTTGTAGAAGGCCATCGCGAGCAGCCCGGCGAGGACGACGGCGTGTGCGCACAGCACCTCCGGGGGGCCGCGGCGAGTCCGCCAGGCGACGAGCAGCAGCCAGCCGAGGACGAGCAGCAGGGCTGGGATGCCATGAGAGACGACCAACCGCAGGGCGTGCCCGTGGGTCCCGGCGGGCAGCGACGAGTCGTCGACCGGCTGGGTGGTCGCGTGGCCGAGCAGGGGGCGCTCGACGGCGAGCGAGAGCGCGTCCCCGTAGGAGGCGGCGCGGTCGGCATCGCCACCGCCCTCGTTGCCGGCGCGTTCGGCGACGGTGCCGCCGAGCGGGGTCAGGGCGATGATCGCGACCGCGACCGCGACGGCCGCGACGCCCGTGGCCAGGGCGCGCGGCGGGGCGCGGCGCAACGCCGGCAGAGCACGGATCAGGGCGTAGGCCGCAAGCAGCGCGAGGATCAGCCATACGCCGCGGTTGCGGGAGAGGACGAGGGGGACGAGCGATGCCTCGAGTAGCAGCAGCAGGCCGATGCGGGTCGGCGCGCGCGCCGCGGTGAGCAGCAGGGCGAAGGCGAACGGCAGGGCGATGAGGAAGGTCGAGCCCCACTCGTTGACCTCGCCGAGCGGCGCCCGGGGGCGGTCCCCGATCGGGGCTTCGACCGTGGCGTCGGCGGTGATCCGATGGGCGACGAAGGGGTTGGTGGCCGCCGAGTCGGGCAGCAGGCGTTGCATCGGGGTGGTGATCGAGAAGCCCGGCACGAGCACCGCGAACAGCCCTCCGAGCGCCACGATCGCCCAGAACGCGGCCCCGACCTTCAGCAGCCCGCGCCGGCGGGCCGGATCCCGGGCGAGCGCGTAGGCATAGACGAAGGTGACGGTCGCCGACAGGTAGAGGAGGGCGTTGCCCGCGTACTTCTCCGGGCTCGGGTCCGGGGTCCACAGGAGAGCCAGCCCGGAGAGCAGCATCCAGCCGATGAAGGCGAGCCAGAGCGCGAACGCGCGGGGGAGCTGCAGCGCAGCGCGCCGGGGAAGGAGCTGCCACGCCATCGCGGCGGCGAACGCGGGCCAGGCGAGCAGGCTGACGCCGAGCAGCCACCAGGCGGGCAGGCCGAGCAGCATCGCGGCGAGCGGCCACAGCGGCAGCGGGCCGGGGGACCCCGGCAGCGGGCCCCGGGCAGGGCCCTCGCGCTCACCTGGCTCGCCGGCCACCACGGCGCGGGATCGTAGTCGGGCGGCCCGCCGGGCGCCGCGTATCCTCAGCCCGCGTGGAGCGGCACGAGCGGCAGCGGGGGACGGCGCGGGAGCCCGGGGCCGAGCGGGCGAGCTCACCCCCCGGCGACCCGGCGGTGGGGGGCCTTCCGGCGCCGCCGGCGCGGACGCCGCGGGTGCTGATGATCGCCGGGGCCGGGCGCAGCGGGAGCACGCTCCTGGAGCGGATCCTGGCGGCGAGCATCCCGCGCGCGACCACGGTCGGCGAGCTGACCGAGATCTGGCGCCGCGGCCTGATCGAGGACGACCTCTGTGGCTGTGGCGAGCCCTTCAGCGCCTGCCCGCACTGGACCGGCGTCGGCGAGCGCGCCTTCGGGGGCTGGGGGAGGGTCGACCCCGAGGAGATGATCGCCGCCGAGCGCCTGCTGCGCGCCGGCCCCCTGCCGCTGGCCTCGCTCGCGCGCGTCGCCCCCGCCCGGCGCCGGGCTCTCGAGCGCTACGGCGGGGCGCTGACGCGGATCTACGGCGCGGTCGCCGAGGGGGCCGGGGCCGGCACGGTGATCGACGCCAGCAAGTGGCCCCGGCACCTGTTCGTCCTGCGCTCGCTCGGCCTGCCGCTGCGGGTCGTGCATCTGGTCCGCGACCCGCGCGCCGTCGCCCACTCCTGGTCGCGGGCCATCGCGCGGCCCCAGGGCGGCGGTGGCGCGGCGATGCGCACTTATCGCCCCGCCGGCTCGGCGCTGCGCTGGCTGCTCTTCAACCTGCTTGCCGAGGCCGCCCTGGCGAGCGGGACGCGAGGCCGGCGGATCGCCTACGCGCGGCTCGTGTCGGACCCGGCCGCGGCCGTCGCGGAGCTGCTCGCCGGGCTCGGGGTCGAGGCCGCGCCGCCGCCGTCGCTCGCCCGTGGCGAGATCCTGCTCGAGCCCACGCACGGGATCGCCGGCAATCCCGTGCGGTACCGCCATGGGCACCTACAGGTGCGGGCCGACCGGCGCTGGCGGGAGGAGATGGCGCACCGGGACCGGCTCGCGGTGAGCGCCATCTGCGCGCCGCTGCGCCCCCGCTACGGCGACGCCTGGGAGGGCTGATTGCGGCGCGGCGCCGCGGCGGGGACGGCCCGCCTGACCCGCGCTGGCATGACGCTGTGTCGCCATTCCGGCACTGCTCGGCCGGGCGGGGGATCCGCCCGCGCGCCCAGCCGCGCTGGCATGGACTTAGGCCAGCATTCCGGCATTCCCCGACCGGCCGGCCGAATCCGGGGATCAATCATCCGGCTCGTCGGCCACCGCGCCGAGCGGGGCGCCGGGATTGAGCGCCAGGGCGCGTGCGCGCGCCGCGTCCGCCGCCCGCTCGCGCCCGCGGG
>CAZARJ010000046.1:0-4586 GCA_964487515.1 uncultured Conexibacteraceae bacterium
GCGTCGGCGGTCACCTCGCGCGGATCGAGCTGGGTGCCGTCGTCGGCGTCGAAAAGGTAGATGTGGACGTCGTTGGAGCCCACCGTCGCCGGGTCGACCGTGTACTCGAGGTAGGCGTCGCCCAGGGTCACCGAGCCCGAGACCGGCCCGGACGCGAGCTCCGCCGGGGGCGCATAGCCGACCAGGACCGCCGTCGCCGCGAGGACCGCAGCGATGCCGCCGACCTCGAGGCGCAGATTGCGGCGCAGCAGGACCCCCGGGCCTCCCGGGGAGCGGGCGCCGGAGGCGAGCTCGGCGAGGCGCGGGATGATCCGGTTGCGGTTCAGGTAGCCGAGCACGGCCAGGCCCACCAGCAGGACGACCTTGATCAGCACGGCCCGCCCGAAGCCCGTCTCGATCAGCGCGGGCACGCTGCCGAGCTCGAAGATCGCCTGTAGCGCGCCGGTCAGCGCCAGCGCGACCACCGACCCGAGGGCGAGCGGCGAGAAGCGCGCCAGCGCCGCGTGCAGGAGGGTGCTCCTGCGGTCCGCCCGGAGCCGGGCCGTGGCGCCCGCGACGCCGACGAGGAGGCTCGCCAGACCGCCGATCCAGACGCTCATCGCGGCGACGTGGACGATGTCGGCGGGCAGCAGCACCGCGGTCGGATCCTGGGTCGAGGCGTGCCCGGAGAGCCCCGGGACGACGAGCAGGGCGAGCAGCGTCGGCACGGCGGCGAGGAGGGTGCCGCGCCCGAGCCGGGTCCGGCTCGCCGCGCCGGCCGCCGCGCCGGCCGCCGGGCGCCAGGCCAGCGCGATCAGGAGCGCCAGCAAGGCGAAGGCGACGGCGCGAACCGCCTGCAGGGTGCCGAAGCGCGTCCCGAGCACCTCGCCGAGGCTGTCCGGGCTCAGGGCCTCGCCGAACGGGACCCCGGTGGCACCGGCAACCTGCAACGGCAACGAGAGCAGCGCCGCGAGCAGCCCGATGCCCGCGGCGAGCCCGAGCAGCCGCCGCATGCGGGGCGCGAAGCCCGCTCGCGCGGCGGCGGCCTCCTCCGGCTCCAGGCGCCGCAACGCGGGGCGCCAGGCGAGGAGCAGGAACGCGAAGCCGCCGATCAGCAGGCCCGTGGCGGCGTAGCCGAGCCAGCGATCGATCACGAACGGGATCGAGCCGCTGCCCGCGCCGCCGTCGTCGAGCAGCTGCGACAGCGGGACCGACCCGTCGTCGGGGCGGCCGATGGAGAAGACGAACCCGCCGGACACCGGGTGGGAGTCGGCCGAGACCACGCGGTAGGTCGCCGTGTACGTCCCGTCGGCGAGGTCCCCCGGGAGGGGCACGGCGATCCGTGAGCCGTCACCGTCGACGTCGTGCAGCTCGCCCGTCTGCACCTCCGTGCCGCTCGAGTCGAAGACCCGGATCGCCCCGAAGCTCGTCTCCACGGGCTCGTTGAAGTGGAAGGAGACCTCGTCCGGCGGGTGCTTCAGGTCGGCGCCGCGCTGCGGAGCGCTGTCCTCGAGGATCGCGTGCGCGGACGCGTGCGAGGGGGCGAGCGCGGCGAGCACGCAGAGCGCCGCAAGCAGGCCGCCCAGGGCCAGGACCCCGCGCGGGCCCGTGTGCCGCGCGGGACTCACCAGGCTTCACCCGCCGCCGGAGCGGTCCCGCCGCCGTCGCCTCCGTCCTCGCCGCCTTCGCCGCGGTCATCATCGCCCCGCTCGCCCGCGTCCTCGGCTGCCCGCCGGCGGCGAACGACGACGATCACCGCGATCAGGATCACCACCCCGATCCCGAGCCCGATGAAGGGCGCGATCGGGGTGCTGTCGGAGCCGACCCAGTAGAGAGTCCCGGCGATCGCGCCCCGCTTGCCGTCGACCCGGATCGGGATCTTGTAGTCGAAGACCTTCGTACGCACGTCGGGGTCTGTGACCTGCTGCGGCATCCCGGTGCTCATGTAGTGGGAGCGGTGGTCGTGCCAGCTGTACTCCCCGGTCCCGGCGACCAGCTTCCAGCTCGGCGTCGCGTCGGCATCGGCCTCGGGCGGCACGGCGACGTCCCCGTAGCGCTCCGTGTTCAGGTAGTAGGCGGGGGAGCGGGTGTTCGCCTCCACCTTGCCGTCGGGATGGAAGCGCAGGTAGGGCTCGTTCTCGTAGCCCTCGACGAGGATCGTCGAGTCGCTCTCGTTGCGGAGCACCATGTCGGAGTCGAAGTTCAGGACCTCGACGCTGACGCCGGGCACGGGCGGCCGCACGCCGTCGACGATCGATCTGTAGTTGGGGTTGCCCTGGTGGGCTGCTGCGGGCGCCGCGAGCGTCATCGCGAGCGCGATGACGAGCGCGAACGCCGACCGTGGCTTGCGCACGATCGAACCTCCTGTCGGTGGGTGGTGGGCGCCCGGTCCCGAACCGCGACGGGCCGGCGCTCAGGCCGTCTGGGCGAGCGGCGGGCCGCGCTTGCTGAGCGCCGAGGCGATCAGCAGGCTCGCGCGCGGGTGCTCGGCGGCGCGCCCCGTGAAGCTGGTGGCGCGGCGGGGCCGGGCGCGGGCGCCGCCTCCGCGAAGCCGCTCGATCGCCTCCAGGCCCGGGTGGCGCCCGAGCAGCAGCACGGGGACGAGCAGGGCCAGCAGCGGCACCAGGGCGAGCAGCCCGCCGGCGGCGGTGACGGTGATCGCGAGCGGGGCCACCAGGGCCAGGAAGAGCCCGGCGGCGAGGCGCTGGGATCTGCGGTGGTCGCGATTCACGATCCTTGACGGTACACGGTTCGGGGGAATTCCCGGCCGCAGGGACGCCCCGGACGGGCGATTCCACGGACCGCGGACCGGCTCCGCGGGCGGCGCCGGCCGCGGTGGGAGCGGGCGGTCGCCGGCGCGAAGGCGCCCCGCCAGCGTGCGCCCCGCCCCGGCCGGCGGGCCTCCCGCGCGCGCTAGCCTTCGGTTCGTGCGGCGCAGCGACCGTCTGATCGGCATCGTGCTCGGCCTCCTCGCGGGGGTCGCCATCGTGGTCGCATTCGTGTTCTTCGGCTCGCGGGAGGCGATCGACGCGCCGTCGATCGACTCGCAGCCCACCACGACGAGCGAGCGTCAGCTCGCCGAGCCCCCCAGATAGCGTTGCCGACCCTGACGAGCGCGCCGGCCGCGCCCGCCGGCGCCTCGCCGAGAAGGAGCCAAGCTTGAAGTCCCTGCAGATCCTGCGGTCATCCCCAGCCCGGCCCGGCGCCGTCCTCGCCGGCCTCCTCGCCGCGGTCCTCGCCGCGGCGCTGTTCCCGCCCGCCGCGGCCGCGCACGGGCTCGTCGGCCGTCAGGATCTGCCGCTGCCCGACTGGCTCTTCGCCTGGGGCGCGTCGATCGTCCTCGTCGCCTCGTTCGCCGGCCTCAGCCTCGCCTGGCGCAGCGTGCGCTTCGAGGGCTACGCCTGGCGCCCGCTCCGCTCCCGCGCCGGGCGCCTGCTGGCCGGGCCGGCGGGACGCGGGGCGGCGGGGGCGCTCGGGATCGCGCTCCTCGTGCTCGTCGTCTGGAGCGGCCTCGAGGGGGTCAGCGCCCCGGACCGGAACTTCGCGATCACGTTCGTCTTCGTCACCTTCTGGCTCGGCATGGTCGCCCTCAGCGTCCTCTTCGGCGACGTCTTCCGGGCCTTCAACCCCTGGCGGGCGATCGCCCGCCTCGCCGCCGCCGGCTTCGCCCGCCTCGCCGGGCAGCGGGCGCGGGCCCCGCTCTCCTACCCGGAGCGGCTCGGCCGCTGGCCCGCCGTCGCCGGCCTCGTCGGCTTCGTCTTTTTGGAGCTGATCTGGGGCCAGTCCGGCTTCAGCGCCTCCGGCCTGACCCCGCGCACCCTGGCGGTGGCGACGCTGGTCTACTCCGGCTACACGTTCGCCTGCATGGCGCTGTTCGGGATCGAGCGCTGGATCGATCGCGGCGAGACCTTCACCCAGTACTTCGGCATGTTCGCCTCGCTGTCGCCGTTCGAGCGCCGCGACGAGCTGCCCGGGCGCCGTCCCTGGCTCGCCGGCGCCACGCGCTGGGCGTCGCAGCCGGGCTCGCTCGCCCTGGTCCTCGTCGCGATCGGCGCCACCACCTTCGACGGCGCCCAGGAGGGCGCCCTGAAGGAGCCGATCAGCTCCGCCTTCCAGTGGCTAACCGACGCCGGCCTGGCGCCCGTGCTCGCCCTGCGGCTCACCAACTCGGTCTTTCTGATCGGCGTGCTGCTCGCCGTCGCGGCGATCTTCTGGGCCGGGATCTGGGGCATGCGGCTGGTCGATCAGAAGCGCTCGGCGCTCGATCTCGCGCACGCCTTCGCGCACGCCTTCATCCCGATCGCCCTCGCCTACCTCGTCGCCCACTACTTCAGCCTGCTCGTCTACCAGGAGCAGGCCCAGTTCACCTACCTGCTCTCCGACCCGCTCGGGCACGGCTGGGACCTGTTCGGGACCGCGGACACGGGAATCGACTACGGGCTGATCAGCTCGACCGCGATCTGGTACGTGCAGTTCGGGTCGATCGTCGTCGGCCACGTCGTCGCGATGGCGCTCGGCCACGACCGCGCGCTGGCCCTCTGGCGCAACCCCCGGGACGCGACCTTCTCGCAGATCTGGATGCTGGCGACGATGGTCTTCTTCAGCGT